>JAHEIW010000372.1 GCA_024639185.1 Deltaproteobacteria bacterium
GGGCCTGCAAGGAAATGTGCCGCCTGCATTGTCAAAAAAAGCCCATTCATTTGATGGGTCCAAATCAAAGAAAGGAAATTGTTTGCGTGCAAAATCAACATCAAAAATCAACTGCTGTGTAGAATTAGCCATAATTTTTAGGTTCCTTTTGAAAAACGAATAATCTCTTATTCTCTATTTCATATCACAAAAGCTGACATAGCAACATGATTAAGCAAGTCTTCAATATGTTACAAGTACACAATTGTAAATAGCGTGCCTTAACAGGATAGTTGAAGATGTAGGTAGCATTCCGGATTCGGGCGGCCAGAAAACAATCTTTACAAAATCTGGTTCAGCTAACACAAAAAAAAGGGTGGATGCAATTGCATCCACCCCCATAAGTTTTACGGGATATGTTATTGGGTTACGGTAAAGGCCGCAACTCAACCCGTCGGTTCTGTGCGCGGCCGGCCGCGGTGTCATTCGTCGCTGCCGGTCGTTCAAATCCATAGCCTCTGGCCGACAGGCGGTTTGAGGCGATGCCTCTGGCAACAAAGTAGTCCATAACCGCCTTGGCGCGATTTTCAGATAAGGGCTGGTTGTAGGCGGCTGAACCGCGGTTGTCGGTGTGTCCTTCAATTTCCAGCCTCAGAGACGGATTCTTCTCAAGGATGGAAACCACATTATTCAGGATTGGATAGTATCTGGATTTAATGTCCCATTTGGCGGTATCGAAGGTGACGCCGGTCAACACCCAGCACCCGCGCCCATCCACCGTGGCGCCCCTGGGCGTGTCAGGACATTTGTCGTTTTTATCGTAAACACCATCGCGGTCGCTGTCCTTCGGAGCCGGGGCCGGGGCCGGAGTCGGAGCCACAGCTTTAGCCGGTGACTTTGTCAGAAAAACAGATTCCACCCAACCGGCCATGGCCTGCGGCGATTCCAGATCGCTTGCGTTTGCAAAGGAGCCACATTGGCCGGCAGCGGTAATCGCCTTCATGATCGCGATGTCTTCGGGCTCGGCGCGGCCGGTCAAAACGGTGAAGATACACGCATTGTTACCGTAGCGTGCCTTCAGGCGTTTGGCAGCACCGGCACCGTCGAAACCCCGATACTCTCCGTCACCAACCAGGATCACCGCAGTGCGCCCGGACATGCTGCCCATATCGTTGCTGGTCAGGTCAAAGGCCTGATCGACAGGGCTTCTGCCCCCGCCTTCGGCAACACCGTCCAGCGCCCCTTGAAAAGACCCCCTCTCCCAGCGCGTGGGGCCATAGTGCAGGGTTGTCTCCCCGCCGTCCTGCCAGTGCCCGAAGGATCTTAGCGAGGAATTCAGCGTCATCTGCGGAATCGTCCGATTCATGCGGTATAGAAAAGCTTTGGAAGATTCAAAACTCGTGCGCTCCCCCACAACTCTTCTGGTTGATGGCGACGCATCCAAAATAACGGCGAAATTATTAACTTTGGGCTTGTATGCGCCGGATTTGAGTTTAGCGTTGAGGTCCACTGGTTGAAACTGCGGTTGGACCACCGGTGCCTGATGGGTCTGGCAACTGAGGAATACAGCCCCCATCAAAAGCACTAAGATTACAAATGCATAATTTTTTTTCATGTCCTTCCTCCTTTCAATGTGTTTAAGGAATTTGGCGTCACAACCGCATAAACAAGCGTACGACGGCGCGGGGTAACGTTTTGTAAAGAGAGGTTCTCAATTTGTGTTCTGTGTGCTGCAACTGTATGATACTGTCGTCTCTGGTATTTGACATGCCTTTTGGAAGCAGAAGAACATCAACATCTGTGCCACCGAACGCAAACTTTTCTGGTAAACATATAACCGTTTAAAATTATGTCAAAATTTTTTTTTAATCGCATTACTTTGATAGGGACAAACAGCCGGCTGCCGGGGCATATCTCAATGCAAGTGGGGCAAATCCCATGTTTGCTGTTTGGATGAATTTTTTTTGGATAGCAGTTTAAAAAATGAATATAGTACAGTAATTGATGATTATAATAAATAACTAATTGATATTTCACTGAATTTTATATTGACATGTGTTTTAAAAATGCATAGCAATCTTATTGAGAAGGAATTCCGATCATTTAATAAAGATGACCCAATGCAACGGCCTGGTGTATGAAACCCAAAGATAAACAATTTGAAGAAGGCCTGAAGCCCCTGATGATCAAGGTACCGGCTGAATTAAAGCGCAAGCTTGAGCTTCATAAAAAAAGAACCGGAGAAACCTTGAGCAAAATAGTTGAAAAGGCAATCGTTAACCTGTTTGAAACACAACAGAGATCCAGCGGGTTGCGGGCCGAACAAAAACTTCTTTCCCAGCAGTTACACGATATCAGCAATGAACTTAGAAAAATCGTACACAAAATCGATAAGATTGCGCCAGATCATACGACCGAAGGAAGACTGCCCCTGAACGTGGTGGTTATCGGCAAAAAGCAACCATGGCAAGATCATCCCCAGAAGAACAAAATCTTTCAGATGGTCAGGGATTTACACCGCGTCGGTGCCAATTTGAGCATGA
>JAHEIW010000133.1 GCA_024639185.1 Deltaproteobacteria bacterium
TCATAGCCAAAGTAAGCCCCATCGGCTTTTTTTGAACCGGTTTCAATTTGCACCTGTCGCTTTTTTTCTTCAAGCCATTCCATCTTTTTCCCATTCCATGAGAAAATCAGGTTATACATTTCGGTAAAAATTACCTAATTCAAGGTTAACATAATCAGATTAATATAAAAGTTCAACCTGAGGATGGACTTTAAGCCTCTGGCGGTTGTTACTTCAATATGATGGATTGAGCGGGAATCATGCGCCGCATGACAAAGGTCAATGATTTGACAACCTTCAAGCATCCGAAAATGACCTGTCGGGTGGAATTTTGGCTAACCCGGCGCTCTTATTCATGAAATAAAAAAATGGGTTTGCCGGACAAATTGGCATGATTTCTGCTTTTGATAATGGCTACTACTAAGTGCCGTAGTGCTTGTGCCAATATGGCCAACCCCTGTGGATGCAGTATTTCCTGACTGAACCAGGAGACTTGTGAGATGAGTTGCTCTGAAACAAACTACTGTAAAAAGGAAAAAATGTCCGTTTGCACCGCTGAAGACGCCAAACAACAGGAAAAATGCAGTTTTTTTATTAAGTCAAGCCATGAACATCGCTGTATGTACTTTATTTTTGGTGAATACTGCGATTGCTTGAAAGCGCAGATGCAGACCAACTGAAGTTGCTAGGCAGTGTTTGAGACGTTCTTAAAGGAAGAACTCATTCGGACTTGGATTTGCGGATAGGTTTTATGAATATCACATCGCAGGATTACGCGACGCTCTAATTCCTTCACCCCTCTAAGCTTCGGCAAACTTCTTTGCCAGATCATTATCGATAACGTAGATACAGATTTCCTTGGCACCCTGTTCGGTATATTTACATTTTTCACACAAATTATTGATCAAATAGGTAACATCGTCTCTGATACGTTTGTCATAGGTTTTGAAATCCTCGGCATCGTAATCCTTGATGGCGCGCCGAAAGTTTTCGTTTTTCAAAAAAGGATTCAGTACTTTTTCCTTCAAATTGTGCACGTACCGGTCATGCATGGACTGGTAAATTTTGGTTTCTTCAATCGGGGCACCTTCGACCATGATTTCCTGGGTAAGTGTTTTGGACGTATATTCCTTCTGGGTTTCATCCCGGAAAGTCTTGCGTTGATTTCGATCGGCCTTGGGTCCCAGTAGTTTGTTTTCAATGTTTTCCATAAACTCTTCGGTAATTTCGAGTTTTTCCTTTGTGTAGGTGCAGGTTTCGACCGAACCGATTTCAAAATTAATGGCAAACAGATAGTTTTGAATCTCTCTGGCAATCTGCTCTTCATTATAGTAGTAGAGCGATTCTTTGACTTCCTGCAGGATCGTGTAATCATACATGCGCAGCAATGAATCCAAAAACCCCCCGGGTATCAAATCCCTGATTTCTTTGCGGGCTTTGGTGAAAAAGTTGCATAAATCTGACATGTTGATGAGCCTGTCTTCCTTGGCATAAATCGAGAAAAAAATATTAAAAATGCTGATGGAATCACGCCCGGATATGCCATTGTCACCTTCATTTTCCGATTCGGCAATAATTTTACGCCTTCGCTTGGCGGTCAGCCGCTTACGGTCTTTTTGCGTCAACCAGGTCGGAATGTATCCGGTATAAATTTCCATTTTAAGCAGCTGTAAATTCTCATCACAGAAAAGTCGATAGCGTGCCGGGTCACCAATCCAATTCAGCATGGCGTCGGATTTGGCATTCAGGCGGGTGGCGATGATGACTCTGGCAAAATTGTGAAGAACCCGCGGTAAAAAGCGCTCGTCAATGTGCCGGCCGAAAATGTTCCGATAGATCTCCACCTCGGTGGACAGGTCCATTACATACGGTATTTTGATATATTCAACGCGGTCTAAAAACGATTGAAATCCCTGAATGTTTTTTTCATCTTCGGGGTTCATTACCGCCAGCAGCAATGAATTGACGTTCTCCTCAATGTCTTCCACCTTATGGATACCCTCACTGATGATGTTGTGCAGCTCTATCAAGCGTTCGGTATTGTGAGATTTTATATCCATCAGGGCATAAACCCCGTTATTGGTTTTGGCATACTGGGAAAATATGTATTTAACCAGGTTGCTGTCTCTGAGCAAATTGTTGATTTGACGCTGGAGCATCATATTGCTCATCACATTTTGCTTTAAGGGTCGATCGCCGGGGTTAAACACGCTGATGCCTTCACCCAGGCGGCGGCTGAATCGATAGGGCCTTGCGTACAGCATTTCAAAAACCCGTTGGGGGCTCTTTAACCGATTTAAAAGCGCTTCATACAACGAGCTGCAAATGGTGCAGGGTAGGTCTTTGAAAACCCATTCATACTCTTTTTCAGTGGACAGCTGCCATTTGAATTTATCGTTCTTAAATAAATCATCAAAAAATTCCCTTCGATAATTCTTGGGAATCATCAGCAACGGATTATCATGGCTGGGACAGGGGATTTCAACAAAATCTTCATCGATATATGGCACCTGTGTCTCGTCAATTAGTTTTTCAGCGTTTACAGCTGAATTGCGCATGCTTTTACCACCACCTGGATTCGCCAGGTCGGTGTTAGAATTTTCCAGCAGGCCGGATAGCTGTTTGAGAATTGGATGCGTCTCTAAATCTTTTAATTGACCGAATGTATGGCGATCAAAGCGCCAGACGGTTTCATATCGAAAGCCAGCTTCAGTATTGGCGTACTCTTCAAATTTGGTGAGCATGTTATTTAAAAAGGTACTTTTACCGCAGCCCGGTGGTCCCTTAAATATATAGATCTTGTTTTGCTGGGTGCCGCGTTTGAGCGCCTCCACAAGTTTGACCAAACGATTGGCGAACAGGCGATCGGCAAAAAACGGGTTGTCCGTTCCTTCTACAAACAACTTGCTGCAATCATAAAAGGAAAAGTTTATAGATTCAGGATCATCGGTGTATTCATCAAGACCCTCGCCAACATAGGCTTTCATCATATCGTGAAATACCTGAAAAATGTTGCGCGTCACCGATTTGGGATTGGCCACCAGTTCCTTCAGAAAAGCCTCAAACGAAATCGAGCTGCGCTGCTCCTGGGTGCTCATGTTCTGGTTGAGATTGAGCATGGCTTTTTTGATACTATCGTCAGGGCGAACATCGACTTTGGCTTGCTTTTCTCCTTTTGCTAAGGCTTTGATGGCTTTTTTCACTTTGCCCATGAGGTTTCTCCGGTAATTAGCTTGCTGCAGGTTTATGGACGTGCGAGTTCGTTAAGGTCACTTTGGAAAGCTTGCGGTTTTTCATTGTGTACAATACCCGGGCCCATTTTATATCCATTTGTTTGTCGGCTTCCTCTGATGGCAGGGTCATCCCGGGGATCGGGATGCGAATTTGCTTGGATTCAACCTTTTCAACTTCACTGGTTTCCAGTTTAACGGCTGCGCCCCATAGATACTCAATACCTATCATGGTGTTGGTGATAAATTCTTTAACCAGCGGCTTACCTTCAAAGTGGTGATACAGGTAAAGGTCTCCGTTCTTTGATTTTTCCGGATCGATGGTAATATGGGGCGGATGATAAAGCGAATCAAAAAGCATCTGGCGATAATCTTTTGCTTTGCGGCTTTTAACATAATACTCCCATACGCCCTTGTTCTGGTTGAGCCGCTTGCCGGCCACAAACAGATTGTTGCGTGTGATAAAATCCTGATCCACAAATGTATTGATAAACATAAAATCGTTTAAATTTTCGCGCACATTGTAGACAAATGCCTGACCGGTTCCGGTATTGGCATCAAATTTTTCTCTTTCGCGGGCGTCCCGCAGCCGCTTAAATTCAATCGAGTACTTTCCTTTATTCGCCAGTTCCTCAATATAATGAAAAATCCGCATCCCTAATGCATATGGGTTCATACCCACGCGCGGCAAGGACGTCACGAAGGCATGCGTCCGGGCGAAATCGACCTCGTGTCCTTCGATGCGGTCATCCTGCAGAAACAGTTTTTCGTGCCAGTAACTGGCCCAACCCTCATTCATGATTTTAGTGCGGATCTGGGGTTGAAAAAACAATGAGGTCTTGCGCACAACTTCAATAACCGGTTTCATCCAACGGTTTTCTTCCTTGTTCAAAAAATCGGAATATTCCAGGATATGCTGCACCAAATCAAGCCGTTGATGATTTCCTTCCTCGAGACTTTTCTTATAAATGGCATCAAACTCCGGATATTTGCGAAGCACTTCCGCAAAAAAGGCCTTTTCGCCGTGGTCTTTGTCGTTTTTAATACAATCGTTATAGCGTTCAATTTCTTTTATGTAATCGTTGATTCTTGTCTGTTTTAACGTCTGCAGGAATTCATCAAAATAAAAATCCAGCATTTTCGATTTTTTCGTCACTGGCGGTCGACTCCAGTTTGCCAGCTCATTATGATAGCCCACCAGATTATCAATGCTACGGGCAAACTCTATGACATAATCCAACCAGCGGCCCTTTTCAGACCTGAATTTAGCGATCATGCGCTTATCTGATAGCGCGCGACCGGTGAAATCATATTCCCAGGTATGCCGAAAATACAAATTGTTCTGGAAAAAATCGATGTGGGCCAGCACATGGTAAAAAATCATGACATTCATCCAGTCTGGATTGTTGTCATTATAATATGATATGGCCGGCCGTGTATTGATCACCGTCTCATAAGGATTGCTGGGATACAGCTCGTAGCGCCCTTTTTCTTTGAGCACTTCGACATCATGGACCCAGTAATCATAAAGGGTAGGGATCATCAATTTGGGCGTGAGTTCGATCAAATCCCGGTTGGTGACGATATACTCCAGGCTTTCATCCTGAAATTCCAATCCGGCTTCCCGGGCCCGCTCCTTGCACCCTTCCATGATCTTTTTGGTATGCTGATCAATTAATTCCATTCGGCAACCTAAATCCGGTTCTTTAATTTTGTTAGCATCTGGGGTCTCAATCGAACACCGAGGTTCGCGTGATAAATGCCTAAAGTTAAAATTGCCTAAAGTGCCTAAAATTTAATACGGATCTGGATCTTATTTTTATTTTGGGCAATTTAGCTCATTTTAGTCATTTTTAAACTTAATAAGCTGAAGCTAAAAATGCTTGGCCAAAAAGCGCCTTAATGCTTGATGAACTATTCTGATATTAATTTCTTGATGCCTTCGATCAGCCGGGGTTCGCCGGCGTTTTCCGGCATGACATCCAGCCGAATTAATTCCGACTTTTCTGTGAGTAGCCCGGATTTTTTTAAATATTTTTCAACTTCAGTGTTGTGGGTCGTTTCCTGCGTATGTTCGGCGATGGAGATGCCGATGCGACTGGCATAACTTAACATCTTTTCCAGTTGCGGAATAGACTCCTTGCCGTCTGTGTCCCAATCATCACCATCGGTGCCATGGAAGATATAAATATTGTAGTCCCGCGACAGGTTTTCTTTTTCAACGATTTCGTTGACCAGGCGGTAGGCTGAGGACACCTGAGTGCCACCGGCCACCGCCGAATTGTAATACGTGTAGAAATCTTTGACTTCAGAAGCTTCGGTATCATGCAAAACAAAGCGCGTTTCCACCTGCATGGCATACTGGTATAATAACCAGCTGTATATCATCACATGCTGGGCAACGACCAACTCCGTTGATCTGCCGGCCATCGAACCGGAGTAATCGCGCAGAAAAAAGACCATGGCCTGGGACTCATAATCTTTTTCACGGGACAACACCCGATAGACCATGTCCGCAGGTGAAACCAGAAATTGTGAGGGATCAATGGCACTGATATCCGGCATATTGCCCAGATGGATATTGGTTTCGACAATTTTTTTCAGGGTGGCTTTTTTATCCAGCAGCTGACCAAAGCCGCGATGGCGGTCGGTCAGGTCATAGGTGTAACGCGTAAGAGACCGCTTTTTGCCTTTATCTTTAAGATTCGGCAGCTGAAATTTTTCGGTCAGGATACGGCCCAGGTCATAGGCATTGGATTCCATTTCATGCTGAGCACCTTCCCCCTGCCCCGGACCGGTGCCATCACCGGCATCGGGCTGATGGATCGGTTGCTCACCGATCACTTCGCCTTCATCCCCATCGCCGGAGCCGCCGTAGGGTTCTTCTTCTGAGGCTTGCAATGAAGGATCATGGATAAACTTTTCTTCAACGGTAGAGGGGACGACGACGACCTTATCTTTGCCCCCTTTGCCGGGCTTTATCAAGCGGCCCACGTTTACTTTGCGCGGAAATCCGTCCTCTTCACGTTGCTTGTCCCTTTCCAAAAGCTCATCGATGGATCGCAGACTGGTGCTGTGGGTCGTTTGCAGCGCAGCGATGCCCTGCAAAAAGGTCAGATCATCGTAGTTGTAAATATTCTGATGCTTGCGATATGACTTCATTGAAGTGGCTGCGCTGCCATCGGGGAGTCCGTGGGAACCGGCGGTTTTCAGCTCGGCTAGAATCTTGCTTTCCTGCTCGGGCGTCAGCCCCTTTTCTTTCAACTGCTTAAAAAGCTTTTTGCTTTTTGCATCCATAATCACTCCGGCCTTTGGCCTTCATGTTTAGCGTGAGTGTTTATTCGGGAGTCGCGCTCTAATATGAATAAGTTGGAAATGAGCAATTTTTTCGCTGAGGTAGGCCGCACAAGGGTTTCAGCTTGAGGCGTACTTTAAGTACGTCGAGGGCTGAAACCCGCGGAGAACGACCCTCAGCGGAAAAAGGGCCATTTCCCTTTTTATTTCTCGTCTTCTTGGGTACAGAAATACTCGATCGTCTTCTGTGCACAGGTTTTACAGTATCCCAGCTTATTGAGCATGGTTTCGATCATGCGATCGTAAAGCTTCTGATTTTCTTCATTGGTGCGGTTGGCCAATGCACCAATAAGACTTCCGGCTCCGGCAATATCGGATTTGAGCCGCACGTCGGTGACGGCTTTAACGAGCTCCAGATTGTCCATAAAGTCGTAATCCGGATCGACCGAAATTTTCTGACCATAAATCTTACGAATCGAGGTACGAAAAGACTCGCGCTGTTCTTCTGTTTTTAGCCCCAGTCGCTCCTCGACACTGTTGATATATCGCTCATCGATCTTTAAGGCCTTGAGCTCGCCGTTTTGCGGATCTTTGTATTTCCACATCTTGTCTGGCCCCAGGTTTTCGGCATCAATCCCGATAATCATGTTGACATAATTCATGACATCTTTGCGAATGGCGTAGGGCTCGTCCATGTATGCATTGAACATCTCGGTCATGATGCGCTCGCGATACAACCCTTTACCGGTTTTAAGATCTTCAAGGTACTTGGAGCGATCATTAGCTTCGGTCACATAATCCAGAATGATGCGTTCGAGCGCCTTAAAGATGTCATAGGCGAACATGCACCGGCCTTCATTGGTTTCAGAACTCTCAATCAGCAACTGGATGGCACGGCCCAGATTTCGTTGTCCGAGGCCTTTTTGGCCAAATCGGTTGATGATTTCCGGATCCTGGTTGAGGGTATCGATGACTTCCGCCAATGTTTTGATGCTTTTTTCACCGGCAACCTCTCCGGCGGCCAGCTTCATCGTCTCCACCGGCGTTAGCTTTTCAGAGCGCGGCAGGCGGCTTAGAACCGAAGTGACGGAAGCGGAATAATTCAAATTGGGATCCTGATGCAGGTCTTCGCGGGTCAGGGTGGTGCGGGTTTCGCTACCGATGGCATAACCGGTCAATTGTTTTTGCAGCTTGTAGTTGGTGTTGTGAGATACATAACAGATCCGGCAGCGGTCGACGATGGGTGCCTCTTCTTTTTCCGACAGAAAACGGTGAAATTCGGAATTGTTGCTGGTGGCTACAATCAACGTGTCAATCGGCCACTTAAAGCCGTCGATTTCGATGTTGCGGTTTTGGATAACACCCAGATAGACTTGCACCAGGTCTTTTTTATTTTTGTATATTTCATCGCTGAAATGAATCCCGCCGCCGGCGACCCGCGCCAGGGCACCGCGACGCAAGTCAAAACGATAGGGGTTGTTGGTATCGGTGATGTGCAGCAGGCGCTGAATGGATTCTTCGCCCAGCAGATCCACAGCCGACGAGGTGATTTTATCTTTGGCCGGATATTTACCGGTGACTGTGCCCAGGCTTTCAGTCAACGGCACCGGTGTGACTTCGATGAATTTGAGCATTTCATCGATATTTCCGTCACAATGGTCGCGGATATCCATCCAGATGTAGCCACTGCAGGCGCCTAACGGCCGATAGTTCGCATATAACGTTTCGACTTCCTTATCGGAAAAGCCGACCTGTTTGACTATATATTCTCTGGTTTCATCCGGGTCATCAAACAGATTCATGGCCAGAATCATGGGGTCTTCATAGGTCTGGGATTCAATTGTGGAAATCTTGCCGTAGTTTCCGATATTATCCAAATTTAAGAATTTAAACGTAAACTTACGGTTTATTCCGTGGGCCAGAAAACGGCGATATAGGCTCGCCAGAAATTCCACAAAAAACGTTTTGCCGTTGCCCGGTTCACCAACCAGAACAAATGCCATTTCTTTGGAGGAACCATTTTCGGCCGCATCCTTAACATATGAAACGAAACTGTTGATTTCGTCATACATGCCGATAACGTGTTTGGCGCCATTGCGAAAGATCTTAAAATCATAGGTTGTTTTGCCGTTCACCACTACTTTTTCAAAATCACTTTCCAGGATCATGCGGGAGACGCTCTGGAAAGCATTCTCAAACCGCAACTTGCCGTCTTTGACAGCGGTCATATGCTGATGAAGCGTGCTTATATTCTTAGGCATTTTTCCTCCCCTCATATCGGGTTGTTAAATAAATCGTTTGTCAGAATTGGGCCCAAGCTGCCGGATTCTGATTTTCTTACAATTCAGGCATGTTATCCAGATCATTAACAACTTTGAGGATGCTGTGTCCACCTTCGGGCAGGTAATTTCAGGCTGGAATGTCAAAATCTATGCGAAATACGAGTCCCTTTAACCCTAACGCCTCTTGTTCCTTACCCAAAGGAGTAATCATCAATCCAGCTTTGGCAATAAAGATTTCTTAAAAATTAACACCTTTTTGACGTTATGCTGTATTATTTTTTGGCAGCCTTATCTTATTTTTATATCATATTTTCAGGTGTTTTACGCGCCTGCCAATCTTTATCGTTTTATAGCCTATTTTCGGATGTACGGCTAAGTACTTATAATCGCATAATTTTCGCATATAAACAGTCCATAGCCAAGTTGTGTGACATCCTATTCGGTCGAGTGCCCAGCAATTCCCCTTACAACA
>JAHEIW010000373.1 GCA_024639185.1 Deltaproteobacteria bacterium
TGTAAGCGTTAACAGATCCCCCCTGGGGGCAGGCCACGTGACGGCAATGGCCATAGGAATGCGAGATGTCAGCCGTTAGTCTTGAGCAGTGAGAGCAATGTCGTCGGGACGGATATTTTGGGGCAGCAGGTCTCTGAGGTCTTGCTCGGTTTGAACCAAGGGAAGCTTTTTAAAAATATGCCGCAGGTAACCATAGGGCTCCAGGCCGTTTGCCTTGGCGGTCTCGATCAAGCTGAAAAAAGTGGCACTGGCTGCGGCACCCTCCGGGCTGCCGGCAAACAGCCAGTTCTTCCGGCCAACGACAAAAGGGCGGATGGCATTTTCGACCAGGTTGTTGTCCGGCCTCAGCCGTCCGTCTTCTACGTAAATAATCAGTTTTTTCCAATTGGCCAGCGTGTAGCCGATCGCCTGGCCCAATAAGCCTTTGGGCGGTGTCAGCGACCGCTTGGTCTCCAGCCAGTCCTTGAATTCATTTAAGACTGGTTTGGCTTTTTCTTGTCGCAGTTGATAGATTTGCGCGATATCCAATTCCTGCCGCCGGGCCCCTTTTTCGATCTGGTAAAGTTTTCCGATGTAGTCCAAGGCTTCATCGGCGAGGCCCTTGGGGTTCTCACGCTTGCTGCGATGTTTTTTGCGAACCTTGACAACCTTGACAAATTTGCGTCGTGCATGGGCCCAGCAACCCAGATGCACAACATCGGGCTTTTGGTCCAAGTGATCATAACCGGCAAAGTCGTCACTTTGAATGTAGCCGTGGTAGTCGTCTAAAAACGCCAAGGCTGCCCGGCCGCTTCTGGTGTGATGATACTGGTACAATAAAACTGGACGATCCGGCCGGCCGCCGCGATAGACCCACATGTAGGATTTGCTGGTGTTGCGGCGACCCGGTTCGTTTAAAACCTGAAGCGGCGATTCATCGATATTGATCAGCGGGCCGCTGCGGATCTCTTGCTTAAGCAGGGCGATTAGCAGCGCGCAGCAACGCGCGGCTTGAATCAACCATTTGGCCATGGCAGCCCGCGAGATTTCAATGCCCAAACGGTCAAATATCTTCTGCTGGCGATAAAGCGGCAGGCCGTCGGCAAACTTGGACACGGCGATGTGTGCCAGAAGACCCGCGGTGGCGTTGCTTTTGGGGATCAATTGCACCGGGGCCGGGGCAATCTTGACGCTGGGCCCCTCGTCCTCAACACCCTCACAACTCTTGCAGGCATACTTATAACGGATATGGCGTTCGACTCGCAGCCGGGCGGGAATGTAATCGAGCTTTTCGCAGACTTCTTCGCCAAAACGGGTTAACTGTGCCCCACAGGCGCACTGCTTTTCATCTTCGCTAAGATCGTGAATAACATCAACGCGCGGCAGGTCTTTGGGCAGGGCTTTGCGGCCACGTTTTTTACGAGCATGCGCGGCAATGACGATCGTCTCGTCACTTGCCTGGCAAGCCTCGGTCGTTTGATCTTCATTCCCTAAGAAAAGCAGCATTTGAGCAGGATTAGGCTCATGGCGCCGTTCACTCTTGCGGCCGAACAGCTCGTTTTTAAACAGCCGAAGCTGCTCTTCCAAATAGTGGATTTTTTCCTGATACTTTACTTCAATTTCATCAATCAGGCAGATGACGGTATCTTTGGGCACACTGGCGTCATCGGGCAGGTTTTTCAGGTCTAAATCCATGCCCGGATATATAGCAAAAAGTAGTAATTTTGTAAATACTTTTTTTCTAAAGAAAGTAAATAAATCAACTTGCGCGCTGGTAGTAAAGTCGCTGATGAGCACTTGAAAAATCAAGACCCGCCAGCAGCCAGTTCAACTGTTCTCGATTGATCGCCAGCACCTGCTCTGGTAGCTTCGGCCACTTGAAGCGATGCTCTTCCAGGCGCTTTTGCCACAAACAAAAACCGTTTTCATCCCAGTACAAAATCTTGATGATATTTTGGCGCCGGTTGCAAAACACAAACAGGTCGCCTGAGAACGGATTAAAATCCATGGCCTGCTCAACCAACACCGACAGCCCGTTGATCGCCTTGCGCATGTCGGTGCTGCCCAGGGCCAAATAAACACGATTCGAGTTTTCCGGGATCATGGCAGACCCCGCAGCGCAAGAATAAGTTGGCGCAGAAGCTGCGCGTCAAAACCGGCTCTGATCTCAACCTTAAAGTAATTATTGATTACCAAACACAATGATGCGCGGTCCGGCGGGGCTGGTGTAACCAGCAAATCCTCTAATTTGAGGGCCGCGAAGGATACGCCCGTTTCGGTGTGTGTAAACCGCTTTTTCCAATAGACAAGCTGATGATGCTTCAGATTATGTCGCCGGCAGTATTCGGCCTGGGTTAACTCCGACTCTTGCCAACTGTCGATGTGCTGTTTCCAGTAGCTGCGTTTTTGTTCGAGCTCTTCGGTCCTGGATATCTGGTCCATGATGTCGCCTCCTTGTTTTTGGGCAACATCATGCCACGGAATGCTAACCCTGTGAAGATGGGGTTAAATTGACGCTTAC
>JAHEIW010000134.1:0-2247 GCA_024639185.1 Deltaproteobacteria bacterium
TAATAATTCCTTGTATGGGTGGTGGGCCGGGTGTCTTTTTGTTTTTTTTGGTGCGCAAAACTCACCTCCATCTTTTCAAGATTAATTCTGCAGCTCGGCGCTAACAAAACTTTTTGGATGGCATGATCCTATTCCGGCACAATCTTAAATGACTTCACCGTAATGATTTTCATGTCATCTTTTTCTTCGACTGTTCCGGTGACCTGTACCTTTTCGGCAATATAGTTTTTTACCAGATCATCGCCCATCGGTGTTTCGGCAACGTCATAAATCGTATTATTGGCTACTAATTGAAAGGTGTCGTTTACTTCTCCGACAATAGTAACCTCAGCTGCGAAAACGGTATAGGAATACCCTAAAACCGTTGCTGCAAAACACAAAAGTCCTAAAAATATGATTTTGTTGCGTGTTTCCATCAGGAATTTTTCCTTGATTTTCGTTTTTAGCATTAAATTTTATCGTCGCAACCCGAACACTCAAGCTTTGTTCATTCCGAAATTCTTATTTGCGAACTCGCCCATACCAGATCGTTTAGGGAAGGGGGTCACGGTATGGGCGAGTCGCGGAGCATGTCCGCTTTTTGCTCAGTGATGAGCATGCAACGTTACAATCAGAGTAGAGCAACTGCTGTGCCAAATTAATAACCTACTGATATGATTTTTAATATGGAAATTGTTGGCCGTCGTTGGGGAACTTTTTGTTCCGAAATACAACGGTTGAACACGGACCGGTGAAAGCATTCGGAGAAATCGATGTTTAAACTTCTGGAATGATTGAAAATAAAATCGGAATCTTAAATTCTGCTTTTAACTCGGGTCGGAAGTGAAAGTTCCGGTAACTTATAGGTCGTCACCAAAAAAGTTGGTCAACAAAATATTCAGCCATCTGCGGAGCACGTTATATGAGTAGTGCCCGGCGGCAATATCAAAATTTGTGTTTACCATTTTGGCACGACAATCTGGGGTTTCCAAAATAGCTTTGACGTTTGATACGGTTTTGTGCGTCAGATAACCATCCATAACGATTAAATCGAATCCTTTCGGCTCGATATCCTGCACAAAAGTTGCATAGCGATTAATCAGCAACGGTTTTTTAAAATAAACAGCCTCTAAAAATGCATTGCCGAAACCCTCATATAAGCTCGGGTAGGTGATGAAATCTGCGTGCGGATAAACATCCCACAGAGAATAGGTGTCTTTGTGGTTTACATCCGGATTTATGGGGTCGGACATATGGGTGTTCAGCAGCCGCAGGTCTACACCCCGCTGTCCGGCTTCTTCGCGGAGCCATTCGGCATATTCTAAACCTTCATCGCCGGCTTCATGCGAGATGATCAGCTTGTAGCGTGGGTTGTCTAATTCTTCGACCAATTGGATGGCATGTTCGATACCTTTGCGCTGGATGATTCGCGTGGGCTGTAAAATCTTTACATCATCCTTTTGCAGCCCGATAGACTGCCAGAAAGCTTCAGTCTGCTTTGCATTGATTTGGGGCGGGTTTTCAAAATCCAGCACATTGGGGATAATAATAGAGGAAATTCCCGTCCGCAGAGCCAGCTCTTCCTGTGCCGCCGAATTGATGACCACGTGTTCGATACCGGGTAGCTTGGGAGGAAATGCCATTCTCAGATAATCACCGACGGCATTAACCGCAAAGCGGGTTCTTTCCCAGTAAAAATCGTGATGATGCGCAATGGTGGGAATCTGGGTTTCGGCAATTATTTCCGTCAATGCAATACCCAAAGGAATGTGCATCGGAATGGTCAGAATATTTTCAGCCACCAGAAGATGAATGTCGAAGGTCCTGATGAATTCTTTGAGCTGTTTTTTTAGATAGCTTTTTAAATCGTAAATGGCATCACTGACCGCAGGATCGCGTCTCTTTTTTCCGAATATCTGAGTGTCGATCCAGCGGTTTTTCTCATGCTGGAAAAAGGCCTTGGATACCAGAAAGCTTCTTTCAGGGCTGCGGTCCAACAGCCCGGCAAACCAATAATAATGATGGCCGCAATTTTTGAAGACACTGGCCCATTTACTGGCTTCGAGCGTGACCCCGTCTGTACCGGCAAATCGAGTTGATATGAATCCGATATTTTTGCTCATCGTTATTTTGTATAAACAGCTTCTTTGGGCGACACCCAAATGATGCGTCGCGCTGCAAGCCTCGTTCGTTTGCTTCCGAAGGCCTTATCCGGTAAAAGGTTGATCAAAAATATGAGAAATATCGACCTATGTCAAATTAAATTAA
>JAHEIW010000134.1:2347-5392 GCA_024639185.1 Deltaproteobacteria bacterium
TTAAAGACAGATTACCCCCTGCGGCTTATATCGCGATCAAGGAACTTGCCGATAACACCCTGTACGCTGAAATGGATAAAATGCTCAGGCGGCCTTATGGGTGGTTCTTTTAATGTCGATCCAACCGGTATTCTTGTTAAAGCTGCCCTCAAACAAAACCATTTCCGGATAATGATCCAGGCAGCTAAAGTCGGTAATGTTCATATCATTCATGACGGCCTCTTTGGGATCGAAGATCCTGATATCAACGATCTGTTTGTCTGCTGTATGCCGCACGGCCCCCTTCAAGCTCCAAACCCAATCCGGATCCAATTTCAACTGTGTGACCAAATGCATCCCAACGCGGTCCGGTAAATCTTTGGGTTTCGGCAACCGTGAAGACCCCCGAATTAAACTCGGGCCGTTTTTATTCTCAGTTTTCCAGAATTTCCAGTTCATCAGTTTCATTTCGTTTTTCCTCTCATGTTTTGGCAAAAGCAGGGGGGAGTGATCCTCCCCCTCGCTTTCCTGAACAATAATCTATTCTTCAACAAAAGAAGAGATGGTTATTATCTTTGTCCCTTCAGCTTCCATTACCGTTCCTTTTACGGTAACCTTAACGCCGACCATCTCCATGACTTCATTGCCCTTGTCATTTTCAGCAATATCATAGGCCATGCCGTTATTGTCCACCAGTTGGCCGTCTTCGTTAATAGCGCCCGAGATGCTGACTTCCGATCCGGCCAGGGCGATTCCGGAAAGAAATACGGCTAAACTGATGGCTATAATGCCTAAAGAGAACTTTTTTATGTTTTTTTTCATTTTACATTCCTCCGTAGTGTAGATTACACACATCACTTTTAAAAACACCTGTAAGAATTAGCCGTTAACTTATTAAAATTTTTTACCTGAATAATGGTCTGCCCCTTGATGGTTCGCAGGGTTCCTTTTATCACCACCTCCTGTCTTAATAGTGGTCTTAATCTGGCGATCTTGTCTTTATCGGTAATCAGGTATTCCTTTTCATCGCGAGTTGCGATAGCCAGGTCAATCACGTTACCGTTTTTATCCCAGTTGGCGGGAATTATGATGCCTTCGATACAGATCATTGCGGCCTTTTATTTGCCACTTTCTACCCCATGTTAGTAAGATGCGCTGTCAGTTGACAAATGTGTAAGGCAACCACTGTGCCAAATTTACAACCAATTGAAAATATGTGTAATATGGAATTTAATAGAGAGCTGGTCGGAACTGCTGGTTCCTAAGTATTTAATGCGGCAACGTTATATGCACCTGAAAAATGGAGGTATGGAACCCAGATTGGCTGTGTGTTCAAGGAAAATGAGTACCGGAAATCTAAATTCCGAAATGAACAGCATGGTCGGAATTAGCGGTTCTCATTTGCAAATAAATTATTTGGCAGGTTTACAGGGTCTTAAATTCTTCTTTTCTGAGGCCATATTTATTCATCAGCTTGTTAAGCTGGCGGGTGCTGATACCGGCAGCTTCAGCCGATTCACCGATCTTTCCCCTATGGCGGGTCAGAACATCTTTCAAATAATTTCGCTCGACCTCTTCAACTCCGCGCTGACGGACCTGGGTTAAGGTCAGGGTTTCACTTGATGGAATAAATAGAGGATTGGCGTCAAATTCAAAGAGATCATTGGGAAAACTTTCGGGAGTCAGCCGGGACGACGTTTCCAGTATGTGCGCCCGCTCCATCAAATTTTCTAATTCCCGAATATTACCCGGCCAGGAATACCTGCTAAAGGCGTCCATTACCTGGGGATGCATTGAATGAATATTTTTTGAAGAAAAGTTGTTCAGTTTTCTTAGAATAATTTCGACAAATAATGGGATATCTTCAATACGCTCGCTCAAAGCCGGTATTTCGATGGGAAATACGTTAAGCCGGTAGTAAAGGTCTTTTCGAAACTGTCCCTCGTCGCACATTTTTTTCAGATCGGCATTGGAGGCGGCAATTACCCGAACATCTGTTTTAAGGACTTCTTCACCGCCCACGCGTTGAAAGGTTCCATCCTGTAAAACCTGTAATAGTTTGATCTGGGCTGCAGGCGTAATCGTGCCGATCTCATCCAGAAAAATGGTACCGCCGTGGGCGATTTCAAACTTTCCTAATTTTCTTTTTATGGCTCCGGTAAAAGAACCTTTTTCATGGCCAAACATCTCACTTTCAATCAGTGTATCCGGGATTGCGCCGCAATGGGCACTGATAAACTGCGCATCCCTTCGGTTACTGTGCTGATGAATCAGTTTTGCCATAACGCTTTTTCCGGTTCCGGTATCCCCGGACAGCAATACCGTGCTTTTTGTCTGTGAAACCGACCGGATTTTATCAAATACTTTTTCCATTATCGGGCTTTTCGTCTGGACAAACTGGCGGGAATCAACCTGCCAGAATTGGTCCCGTAAATAATCCAGCTCGGATTGCATCATGATGGACTCGGTGATGTTATCAGAGATGTGTTTTACTTCTTCTGGATCTGCCGGTAAGGGAAGATAGTCACTCGCACCGGCTTTCACCGCTTTTATGGCTTTGCGGATCTCCTCTTGAGGGGCCATCACGATAATTTCAATAGTCGAGTATATTTGCCAGAACGGCTGCAAGGCCTGTATGTAGCCTTCGGCTGAAAAGTCTGCCGACAGAGCATCGAGTTCAATAAATACCAGATCGTAGTGCCTTTGGGAAAGGTATTCCAGGGCCTGAAGCTTCTTGTCGGCATGGTCCACTCGATAATCTGATTGGAAACAGGACCGGATTGTTTTGATAATTTGTTGTTGTGCTGTTGTTACCAGGATCGATTTCATTTGATGGTCTCGATTCAGAAGCTCATATGAACTGGAAGTGGCTATTTCACCTATTTAAACTTCAAATGTCAACAAAATAGATGGTTCTTTACTTCGGCGTTTTTGATCCGAATTTTTTTCCGAATCGGAACAATAAGTTCCGATCGGTTTTGGGGCAAATTAAGTATATAAAATAATTTCAATATGTTATAATTATGGCACGCTATTTGCCAAATTTAATGATGTCAAGAGTAAATG
>JAHEIW010000134.1:5492-9208 GCA_024639185.1 Deltaproteobacteria bacterium
TAAATGGACGCTGTTTAATCAAACTGCATTTAATTATGGTCAGAAATCTTTTCACCATGCAAGGGTCTTTAATTTCAGCAAAAGCGGTTTGTATTTCGAAACCCGATGTTCCTTAAAGCCGGGATCGACGGTGTTGTTTCGCATACAAACAACGGGTTGCAAGGCTTTAGATGATGAAGGTTACGAAAGCCTTCGCACAATTTCGCTGGTAGAGATAAAATGGTGTCAAGAACTTATTAAGATTGGTGAATCCTATTTCGGTATCGGTGCACGCTACCCCATACCGTACTAAAGAAATATTTTCCGAATAAAGAAATTGGCATCAATCCAAGGCATCGCAATGGATGAGTTGGACAGTAACGGAAAAATATCATGAATCAGTCAGTGGAGGAGGTAAAATTATGACACCTATGAGATGGGATCCCTGGAGAAACCTCTCTTTTCTGCAAGATCGAATCAACAGAATGTTTTGGGAAGCTTTCCCTGAGCCTCGAGGCGAAGATGACGAAGTCAGTCTGGGGACCTGGTTTCCGGCCGTAGATATCTATGAAACGGATGAGGCCATCGTTTTGCAGGCAGAGCTTCCCGGGCTAAAAAAAGAAGATATTGAAATAGAAGTTAAAGAAAACATTCTAATCCTCAAGGGCGAACGAACAACTGACAAAGACGTCAAAGAGAAAAATTATTATCGACAGGAAAGAAGATTAGGAAAATTCTTTCGCTCATTCACTTTGCCGGCTGCTATCGATTCGGCAAAAGTGGCTGCCAGCTACAAGGCAGGGGTGCTTGAGGTGAAAATCCTTAAGCCGCAGGAACAAAAACCTGCGCAGATTGATATTAAGTAGCTTATGAGGTTGCCAGGCATATAGCGTGGTAAAGTGGTTCTTTAGCACCGGGAACCACTTTTTTCAGAAAATGTGTGCTTTAGCTCATTGGATATCGGCGGTGCCAAGCGCCTGGTTACTAAAAATAGGCCAAGCCGACGTTGAGATGCAGTGCATCTTATTCTATTGAATACCGAACAACCGTGTCAATTACCGAGGAATAACATTGAACAAACCGAATCAAGTTAAAAGAGAAGGGCAATTCGCACAAGTTCAACCATACCATAAGCATTTTGATTTGATGGATGGGGCGACCGGCGAAGGGCTGCAGGTGATCAGGGAACTCGACGAGCAGCGTAAAATTTCAGCTGATGCAGGCATGCCGCTTGATGAGCGCCTGGAGGTCTATGAAGACATTTTTGACTCGCAGGTAGGAGATACATCACTGGTCAGAGCACGTAATATCGAGCGTGAGGTCGGTCTGCGCCAGATTTTTCTCAAGTTCGAAGGCGGCAACCCGACCGGCACGCAAAAAGATCGGATTGCATTCGCCCAGGCCATGGATGCCCTGCGACGCGGTTTCGATACCATCACGATGGCAACATGCGGGAATTATGGCGTCGCGATGGGGCTGGCGGCATCCTTTGCCGGACTGCGATGTCAAATTTGCATTCCCGAAAACTACCACACCAACCGCATAAAAGAAATGATTGAGCTCGGCGCCGAAATTGTTCGCGTTGCAGGAGACTATGAAAGAGCGGTTACCGTTTCCCAGGAGCTGGCCCAAAAAAAAGAGTATTACGATGCCAATCCCGGTGGTGAAAATACGGTAACCCAGCTGCATGCTTACGGGCAAATTGCCTATGAGATATACGACGAGTTACGGGATGCACCTTTAGCCGTTGCCGCACCGGTCTCAAACGGCACAACGCTTTCTGGAATTTACAGAGGCTTCTTGAGCCTTTACCGGCGCGGCAAGACTTCTCGTATGCCGCGCATCGTGGCGGGCTCCTCTTTCCGCAAAAATCCGATTGTGCAGGCCTTTTTAAAAAATCTCCCAGCCTGTGAAGACCTGAACCCGGAACAAATCCGGGAAACCAGCGTTAACGAACCGCTGATTAACTGGCATGCGATTGATGGGGATATTGCCCTGGAAGCAATCCGCCAGACACGCGGATGGGCGGCCAACGCTTCGGATAAAGCCATGCTTTCCTATTCAAAATTGATACGCGAGAAAGAGGGGCTTCAGATTTTGCCGGCATCCACAGCCGGCTTGATCGCTTTGATGGATCAGCATCAAAAAGAACCACTGGTCGGCGATCGGTATGTCGTTATTTTAACAGGGAGGAAATCATGAATCCTCTGCCGGAAGGAAATGCCATCGTATACTGCGAGGGCGCTTTTAATACGCCAAACGGTAAAACCGCTCATGGCTTGGTCAGATTCACCAACCGCTACCGAATGCTTTCGGTTATTGACAGTCTATATGCGGGCCGGGATGCCGGTGATGTATTGGATGGTAAAGCAAACGGAATTCCGATCTTCGGTTCGCTGCTGAAGGCCGTATCGGAAGCCGACAGCCACCCCCGTCCGGCCACGCACTTTGTTGTTGGTCTGGCCCCGGATGGCGGCCGACTGTCTGCAACCGCGCGGAAAGATGCCAAAAATGCCATTTCATATGGCTTGAACGTGGATTGTGGCCTGCATGGTTACCTTACAGAAGATCCCGCACTGATGAAGCTTGCCGCTAAATTTGGTGTCAGGATCCGAGATATTCGGAAACCACCCCGGACTAAAAAACTCCATTTTTTCAGCGGTAAAATTGAGGAGGTCACAGCTCTCAAAATCGCCGTTCTGGGAACCGATTCGGCCATCGGCAAACGCACGACAGCCTGGCTGATCGTCAACGGCTTTAAGGATTTGGGTCTGGGCGCTGAGATGATTGGCACCGGCCAGACCGCCTGGATGCAGGGC
This sequence comes from Deltaproteobacteria bacterium, assembly GCA_024639185.1. GTDB lineage: Bacteria > Desulfobacterota > Desulfobacteria > Desulfobacterales > JAHEIW01 > JAHEIW01. The sequence continues at coordinate 8,291 of JAHEIW010000134.1, forward strand.
GTCAAATATGGGATTATTCTGGACTCTCTGGTAAACGATTTTGTTGCCGGCGAAATCGAGCATGCCGTCTGGTCTGCCTGGAAGCAGGAGAAACCCGATGTGATTGTGATTGAAGGGCAGGGCAGCTTGATGAATCCGGCTTATCCGGGCGGTTTTGAAATCCTGGCTGCGGGTCGACCGGATGTCATCGTACTTCAGCACGCGCCGTCACGGCTTGAATACGATGGTTTTCCCGGTTACCCGATACAGCCCCTGACCCAGCAAATCCAGGCGATTGAACTTCTTTCCGGAAAACCGGTGGTAGCAGTTACCATCAACCATGAAGGACTACAGCAGGATCAAATCCCGCTGGTTTGCAAGACGATCCAAAAAGAAGTGAATCTGCCGGCTTTTGATGTCCTGCGGGATGGAACCCAAGCCATACTTAAAACTTTAAATGCGTATATCCGTTAATGACAAGAGGACGCGCCATGACTTCAAAACAAATGCCGACAAAAGCCAGCAGGAAAATTAATTCCAAAAAAGCGACTCATGACCCGCTGTCGGCGCTGCAGGTCTTTGATCGGCTGGAAGTGGGACCCGTTAAACTTGAATCCAGAAGGCTGACGGCTCCTTATCGCCTTTTCCGGAATGGAAACAAAGATGAAACCGAACTGATTTACCGCTATGAGGAGACCGTATTTGATGCTTCGGAGCCGGAATCGCAAAACCTTGCGGATATGATTGCCGCTCAGGTGGCCCTCAATTACGGGCTGTTTTGTCGTTCTATCGTCTTCCACGGAACCTTCGATGGTATAGATCGCCGCTTCATCCAGGATATGGCCGAAAACACCGCCCGGGAAATTTACGTTAAGAAATTTATAGAGCCCAATCCCTTTCTGACCGGTGCAATGACCCGATTGCCGGTCATCAAAATGC
>JAHEIW010000135.1:0-2126 GCA_024639185.1 Deltaproteobacteria bacterium
ATAACCACTTCTAGATCCGATCCATAAGCAACTCCCACGGGGATGGTGATCCGCATCTGCCGGTCAGCCAGAGTCCAGTTGGTGACCTCATTGGAAATCAGATTTGTATTGGGAACCACCACTTCGGCTCGGTCGAATGTTTCAATCACCGTGGCACGCAAACCGAGTTTTTTCACCCTTCCCCTTTGCGTTTCCAGTTCGATCACGTCACCGACCTTTAACGGTCGCTCGAAGAGAAGTATCAAACCGCAAACAAAGTTGCTGACCACTGTTTGAAGTCCAAAACCGATGCCAATACCCAGGGCACCACCGAGGATGGTAATATTCTTCAGATCAAACCCCAGGGCCGACATCGCAATCAGAAATCCCACCAGCACCAGGGCGTAGTGTATCAGTCTTGCCATGGACATCCGTACCCCGGACTCTACATGGCGCCGGCGCAAGACTTCTTCCATAAACACCGCCTGGACGGCCCATGAAATTAAAAAGGCCCCGTACAGGATCGCCAGTGCTATAAAAACGAGTCCGACCGTTATTTTCTTGGTTCCGATTGTGAAACCATAACCCAGAAAACCTTGAATGGCATCCATCGGCAAACTGTAGATCCCCCAGTCTGCAAGAATATTGGCAAAGATAAAACTCCAGATGAGTATTTGAACCAGAAGCATCACGCGCCGAAAAATTCCGTCGGCATTTTCCTTTAAAAAATAGATCTTTTGAAATACCGGACTTCTGACGATCAGATCGAAACCGCCACGAATCAGGGTAATCAGCATCCAGCCGAACAAAACGAAAACGACCGATCGGTTTGTGGCGTCAAACACCCGCATCGCAAAAACGGTCTGGCCGATGATTTCAGCGACAAATACCACCAGCAGGAGCAAAGCAGCGATTCGCATTAACCAGCAATACAAAATCGAAGAGCCGTCCTGGGCGGTTTTGAACGAACGCCACAGGAAAAATAAGAATCCAGCCAGAGAAACCACAAAGATATACACCCGCTCAAAGGCTAAGGGAATGCCGATCACATCCAACAGCTGATTGAAGATCACAACAGCGGCCAACCCGTAAATGGTACGTCGCTTCCAGGTATCCGCAGTGATGCCGCCGGCCAGGCGTGACAGCGCAATTCCGGCCACCGCCCACAGCAACAGCGCCCAGATGGACGGCAGGGGCCCATAAAGGGCGGACAGGATCGGAACCGCAAACGTCAGACCGGCCGCATAGGGTCTTTTGGCTACAAAGCGCCACTTTGGCATCTCCTGCAGTTTGGGTCGGTTCCGTCTGACGCCGAATGCGATCGCTAAAGCCACAAAAATCTGCAGCATGATGACCCAGGATTCCTTGACGAAAAAGTCCCTGTCAGGCCACGATATTCGCAGTTGCCTTGGCAATTCAAGGTACAGGGCGTTGCGCAGATTCAAGAAGAACTGTGAAGAAAACATGAGGGGTGTTTTCTTTTGCAGGGCACCGCCACGTAAAATTAAAATCGCGCGGTCCACCTCTGCGTTAAGTTTATAGCTGCGGTAGCGAAGGTCTACCAGCTTTTGCTGGCCAAGCAGCAGCGGCTCCAGATTCTTTCGAATCAGATCCAGGGCCTCAGAGATTTTTCCCTTTGCTTTTTCGAAGGTCAGTTTCACGCTGCTGATGCTCAACTCTTTGAGCAGCGTATTCTCCCAGCGCGTCCATTTCTGGTAATCCTCCAGCCACTCGGCCCGCCATACTTCAACCGTGCTGATGGCATCCCTGATGGCGTCAATCTGGTCGATATTCGTATTGTTTGCTGCACGAATGGCGGCTTTGAGCTCGGCCAGATCTTGATAGGACGGATTTTCGACGGCTAACTGCTCCTGCACGCGTTCGGTGAGTTCATCAAGTTTTTCAATGCTGGATTCAAAGCGTTTTTGAGCAGCGTTAAGGTCAAAGACGGTTGCGATGTTCCTTTCGAGTTCGTTGAAACGTTCGTCCAGCTTGCTGCTCATCTGCACCAGCTCAGCCAGTCCGGGTGGCGGTTGTTCTTTTTCTTCCGGGGGTGCCGGTTGCTTTGATTTATCGGCATCCTGAGCACCTGCCGCTGTGCTTACCATCAGCAATGCCGTCAACAGAATAATGAGCAGTTCGCGTAG
>JAHEIW010000135.1:2226-9197 GCA_024639185.1 Deltaproteobacteria bacterium
AAAAAATGAGGTACGCAGAGACAGGATATAATTTAGAAATTGATCTATCTCGCGGCAGCATTGAGCGCGTAGAATCTGACCCGGATTTAACCCCACTTCATCTGGGGGGTCAGGGGACTGCCGCCAAAATACAATGGGACCGGGTGCCGCCGGAAGTCGAGCCCTTTTCTCCCGATAATCTACTGATATTCAGCGCGGGCATCTTAATTTCCACACCGGTTCCCGGCGCCAATCGTACCGCCGTTGATACCTTCTCTCCCCAGACAAACCTGTATTCCCATTCACTGTTCGGTGGTTTTTTTGGACCGGAGCTCAAACATGCCGGCTACGACAAGATCATCATTCGCGGCAAGGCTTCCGACCTCGTCTATCTGTGGATCCACAACGACAAGGTCGAAATCCGCGATGCCAGGCATTTGCAGGGTAAAGGCGCTCTGGAAACCGGAGAATGCATTAAAGAGGAGTTGAACCAGTCTGAAGCCCAGGTGGCCGCCATCGGTCTGGCTGCTGAAAACAGGGTCTATCTATCGACCATCGAACATGCCAACTCCAGCGCTTCGCGTGGCGTGGGCGTGATCATGGGAGATAAAAAGCTAAAAGCGATCGCTGTTCGTGGGACCAAGGACATCAATGTGGCCCGGCCGGCCGAGCTTTTCGAGCTGTGCAACCCCATGTATCAGTCCATTTATGATAATCCCTATTGCGGAGACGTATTTTTGCACGAGGATGACGAGGAGTGGCATGTTAATAATTTCGCCTGGGGCAATGCACGCGAGCGCCAAAAAGGGTATTGGAACAAGGAACTTGAAGAAAAGTGGACGGCCATCAGTGACAGCGCACGGCTTCGCTGGACGGCCTGTTATAACTGCCCCAAGGATTGCCATCAGGCCATTTCGTATCCGGGACGGCCCACCTATTTTTTAAAATGCTACAGCAAGCTGACTTATGCGATGGCAGCCTACAAGGAGTTGGATTTTAATTATGATATCCTGGGCGTTACCCAGGAATACGGGCTGGACGGATTTTCCACACCGCAGCTTTTGGCCTTTGCCATCGAGCTCTATGAAGCCGGAATTTTAACCGATAAGGATCTGCCGGGATTCCCGTCCGATTCCGGTGAAAGATTTTTCTACCTGGTGGAAAAAATGGTGAGGCGCGAAGGGGTTGGCGATGCGTTGGCCAACGGGGTGTATCACGCCGCCCGTCAAATCGGCAAAGGGGCCGAGGAATATGATCATAACACCATGAAAAAATTTGAGCAGGTGCCCCTGAAGCTCAAAATGATCAATTACCCTTATTTTTTGATGTATGCCACGGGCGAGAAGATGTGCATCACCCAGGTTGAAGGCTCTTATCCCCAGATACCCATTGCCGACAAGAAAGAGCGTGAAGAATTTGTCAAAAACTGGGAGGCCGCTCCTGAACGGTTTAAAAAATGGTTTTCGGAATGGGAGCCGCGAACCCATCCATCCGTAGAGGCGTCGGTCAATATAGCGGACTGGAATGAAACCATGCATTATATCGATGACGCCATCGGAACCTGCGCCTTTCTTTCTTCGTTCAGGGGCCAGTTTGGCGGCCGGCCGCCCTATCATCTGTATAATCTGCCGGATTTTATTTCCCACGCCACCGGATTGGATCTGGATCCGGATGCCGTCTGGGAAATCGGCCGCAGGAACCGCAATCTGGTCAGAGCCCTGAACATCAGACGGGGCTTAAGAAGAGCCGATGAGAAACCACCCGAGGACCACTGGAAGATCAGGGAACCGGAAATGGAAACCCTGTTGCTCGACGAATATTATAAATTCAAGGGTTGGAACCATGATGGGATTCCCACCAAAGAAACCCTCGACGAACTGGGCCTGGATTATGTGAGCAAAGACTTCATCGAAAGAGGTATTTTGATGGATGGTGAAGATGCGTCCGCCAAAGAGATATCGGTAAAAAAGGAAAAACAAGTACCTTAATTTTGCACGAGTCAGAGGCTTTCAGCTGCAAGGCATTTCAGGGCGAAGCTATAGTCAACTATGCTTCGTTCTGAATAACGCAGCAGATGTAAGCCTCTGGCTCGCCCATCGGGTGAAGATTAAGGTGAAAGGGGTTGTACCCGTGAGCGCTGAGTTAAAAAAGAGAATCATCAAAGAAATCAAAGTTGATCTTGATAAATGAATTGGCTGCCGTGCATGCGAGGTCGCGTGCTCCGCATATCATGCCAGTCCAAAGTATAGCAGCATCAATCCGGCCCGCTCGCGCATCCGGGTGGTGATCGATGAGCTCAACGACTGCTATGTGCCGATCCGCGCCGGTGATTACACACCGTCCGAATGCACCGGCAGGCACTCGTATACGATCAACGGCAAGCAATACAGGCAGTGTAGCTTCTGCGGCGTATCCTGCCCGTCCCGGGATCTTTTCAAAGAGCCTGATTCGGGCCTGCCGCTCAAATGCGATATGTGCGAAGACGATCCGCCCATCGATGTACCCATGTGCGTGCAGGTATGCCCGCATGACGCCCTCACATACGAAGAAAAAGAAGCGGAAGGTGAAGAAGAAAAAAAACGTGAGGAGCTGGATGTCGGATTGGAATCGCTGGCCAAAAAACATGGCGTGCAAAAGGTCATGGATGCCCTGGCGCGCATGTCAAAGAAGCCTGATTGAGCGCTTAGCGCTCAATCAGGCGTTATTGGTTATTAGTTATTGGAACGCGACTACAGCCTCAATTGACCTGATCTATTAACAAATAACGAATAACAAATAACTTTCAATCAATTGAGATTAATCGAAAAGGATTGAAAAATACTGTGGAGAATGTTGCCGACTATAAAGAGATCGTCGATGTCATCAAGGAGTCCGGTGGAGAAGCCTTCAAACACTGCTATCAGTGCGGATTGTGCGATACGGTTTGTCCATGGAACCGGGTCAGAACCTTTAGCATGCGCAAAATTATCCGCGAGGCCACCTTCGGTATGACCCAGGTCGAAGGCGAAGACATCTGGCGCTGCACATCCTGCGGAAACTGCCCGCGGCAGTGCCCCCGCGGTGTTAAAATCATCGAATCCGGCGTATCTTTACGCCGGATTGCCACCGAATACGGGGTCTTTCCCACCTCCGTCAAACCGATCCGTACCATCAGTGCCAGTCTCACAGGCGAAGGCAACCCCTTAAATGAAAAGCGCGAAGACCGGGCTAAATGGGCCGAAGGTCTGTCAGTCGGAGCGTTCAAAGAGGAAATGGAGATCCTGTATTTTCCCGGTTGCTACCTCAGCTATGACCCGCGACTGAAGAAAGTAGCGGTGGCCACCGCCAATATTCTCAAAAAAGCCGGGGTCAATTTCGGCATCCTGGGCAACAAGGAAAACTGCTGCGGAGAAAGTATCCGCAAGACCGGCGATGAAGAATTATTCAGACGCCTGGCCAAGGAAAACATCAAAACCTTTATTGATAACGGGGTCAAGCGGGTTCTGGTGTCTTCCCCCCACTGCTACCACACCTTCAAAAATGAGTATTCCGAATTTATGGTCAACTTTGAGGTGCTGCACATCGCCCAGTATCTGGCCGAGCTAATTGATGCGGGTCGGCTCGAGCTCAACACAGAATACGCCAAAAAAGTCACCTATCATGACCCCTGCTACCTGGGTCGACACAACGATATATATGACCAGCCGCGGGCGGCCCTGAAGGCGATACCCGGCTTAGAGCTAAGCGAAATGCCGGAAGCACGCGAAAATAGCCTGTGCTGCGGCGGCGGCGGCGGTCGTATCTGGATGGAAACGCCCAAGGGTGAACGCTTTTCCGATATCAGGTTGGAGCAGGCCACCGGGGTCGGGGCCGAGGTACTGGTGACTGCCTGCCCCTACTGCATCACTCACTTTGAGGAAAGCCGGCTGATGCTCGCTGAAGATGAAAGCAACCCGGCTGACAATGGCAACAAATTAGAAATCAAGGATATTACCGAGATCATCCAAGATGCACTTTTCTGATGGTGAATGAAAATAATAGTTTGGAAATGGGTACAGACAAATGGAAATGGAAAAAGAACAAATCGAGCAGTTATGTAAAAACTTCGCAGAAAGCAATTTTGGTGATGTGATGGTGGTCGGTGGCGGCATCAGCGGTATCCAGGCCTCCCTCGACCTGGCCGATTCGGGTTACCGGGTCTATCTGGTTGAAAAGTCACCCGCCATTGGCGGCAAAATGGCCCAGCTGGACAAGACCTATCCCACCAATGACTGTTCCATGTGAATTCTCTCGCCCAAACTGGTCGAGGTCGGCCGGCATCCCAACATAGAGGTTTTGACGTATACCGAAATTAAAAGAGTAGAAGGGGAAGCAGGTGACTTCACGGTCACGCTGAACAAAAAGCCCCGCTACGTTATCGAAGACAATTGCACCGGTTGTGCGGTGTGTGTCGAGTATTGCCCGGTCAAGGTTCCGGATCCATATAATCAGGATCTTTCAGCCAACAAAGCGGTCCACATATACTTTTCCCAGGCCGTTCCCCTGGTCACCTATATCCATGAAGATTGCCTTTATCTGAAAGAGAAAAAATGTGCCATTTGCGAAGGGGTTTGTAAAAACGACGCCATCGATCTGCATCAGGAACCGGAAAAGATGGAAATAAAAGTCGGCGCCATGATACTGTCTCCGGGCTATGAAGCATTTGATGCCAGGAAGCGGGGCGACTATGGCTACGGCACGATGGAAAATGTGGTGACCAGTCTTGATTTTGAACGCTTGCTGTGCGCCACCGGGCCGCACGAGGGCGATGTTCTGCGCCCATCTGATCATAAGCATCCCCACAAAATCGCCTGGATTCAGTGCGTCGGTTCCCGGCAGGTGATCCCGGGCGGCAACAGCTATTGCTCGGCCGTATGCTGCACCTATACTCAGAAGCAGGTGATTTTAACCAAAGATCATGATGCCGAAGCCGAGTGCACGATATTTCATAACGATATTCGGTCGTATGGCAAGGATTTCGAACCTTTCTTTCAGCGAACCGAGCAGCTTCCAGGGGTTCGGATTATCCGCAGCTATGTCACCATCGGAAAAGAAATTCCGGAAACCAAAAACGTGACCGTCAGGTACTCGACGCCTGACGACGGTGTCAAAGAAGAAGAATTTGACATGGTGGTCTTATCAATAGGATTGAATCCACCGGCCGATGCCGCGAATCTGGCCGATCAGTTCGGCATCGAACTCGAATCCCATGGATTCTGCAAGGCAAGCCCCACCAATCCGATGGCCACCACCCGGCCGGGGGTTTTTGTCAGCGGCGCATTCCAGAGCCCGATGGACATTCCCGAATCTGTTTTTTCCGCCAGCGGCGCCGGCTCCCAGTGCGGTGAATTCCTGAACTTTCGACGGGGAAAACTGTCCAAAGAAAGAATTTATCCCCCGGAAAAAGACGTTTCCGAAGAAGAGCCCAAGGTGGGTGTATTTGTGTGCCATTGCGGCGCCAACATCGGCAGAGTGGTCGATGTTCCCGCCGTGGTGGAATATGCCAAGACACTGGACAACGTGGTTTACGCCACCGAGCAGCTGTTTTCCTGCGCCACGGATTCGGCCGAATCCATAACCGAAACCGTCACGGAAAAGGGCCTCAACCGTGTGGTGGTGGCGGCCTGCTCTCCCCGGACGCTGGAACCGTTGTTCCGCGATACCCTGCGGGAGGCGGGTATCAATCAATATTACTTTGAAATGGCCAATATCAGGGAGCATTGCTCCTGGATCCATTCCAAAGAAAAAGATGATGCCACCCAGAAAGCAAAAGACATTACCCGCATGTCGATCGCGCGTGCCTGCCATTTACAACCCCTGCAGGAAATCGACCTGCCGGTCAACCGAACGGCGCTGGTGGTGGGCGGCGGTATCGCCGGCATGACCACTGCACTTTCCATGGCCAACCAGGGGCATGAGGTTTACCTGCTGGAAAAGGATACCGACATAGGGGGTACGGCCCGAAAAATCCATTACACGCTGGATGGCATGGATGTTCAGGCTTATTTAAATGACCTGGTCAGCCGGGTATATCAGCATCCTTCGATCTATGTTTACACCAATGCCGTTATTACCGAGGCCACCGGTTATGTTGGTAATTTCGTCACAAAGATCAAATCTGACCGAGGACAATCGGAGATAAAACATGGCGCTGCGATCATCGCGGTTGGTGCGGATGCCTACAAACCAACCGAATACCTTTACGGGCAGAATGAGCATGTGTTGACCCATCTCGAACTGGAGGAACGGATCTTCAATCAAGATGAAGGTCTTAAAAATGCCCGGAGTCTGGTGATGATCCAGTGTGTCGGTTGCCGGCAGGAAGATCGCAACTACTGTGCCCGCATCTGCTGTAACCAGTCTATTAAAAACGCCCTGAAACTAAAACAATTAAATCCCCGGATGGATATCTATATTCTGTTCCGGGATATCAGAACCTACGGGTTTGCTGAGGATTATTACCGCGAAGCAGCTGATTGTGATGTGCGCTTTATCCGCTGGGAGCCGGCCGACAGGCCTCAGGTGGAAGCGGTCGAGTCTGAAGGCCGGTCGGTTCTGAGGGTAGCCGTGACCGATCCCATACTGGGCCAGAAGCTGGCCATAGATGCCGATTATCTGGCCCTGGCGGCAGCCGTCATTGCCCCCGCGGGAGCCCGGCAGCTGGCGCAACAATTTAAAGTCTCTCTGGGGCCGGATGAGTTTTTCAAAGAAGCCCATGTCAAGCTCAGGCCGGTTGAATTCGGCACCGAAGGCGTTTATCTGTGCGGCATGGCGCATTACCCCAAACATATACCGGAAGCGATCAACCAGGCATACGGAGCTGCCAGCCGGGCCCTGACGCTTCTTTCCCATGATACCGTTACCGTCTCCGGTTCTGTTTGCGAGGTCAATGAAAAGACCTGTATGGGGTGCGGCGCCTGTATCGCCGCCTGCACATACGGTGCTATTGAATTTCGCAAGACGAAACAGGGCCC
>JAHEIW010000136.1 GCA_024639185.1 Deltaproteobacteria bacterium
CGAATTTCAGCTTCATCCCGTATGCCACCAAGGCTCATACGGGTAAATTCACGCCCCATGGCACGTGCAATACTCTGGCCCAAACTGGTTTTGCCGACACCCGGTGGTCCGGCAAAACACAGAATGACACCCATGCCCTGTGAGCCGGGCGCTGGGTCATTTGAAGAAGTTTCTGGGCGACGCAGCATCAGCAGGTTTCGAACGGACAAAAATTCAATCACACGCTCCTTAACTTCTTGCAGTCCATAGTGGTCCCCGTTCAAAACGTTTCGTGCAGCCTTGATGTCGGTCTGATCTTTGCTCATTGAGCCCCAGGGCAGATCCAGCAACCAATCTAGATAACTTCTGACCATCGAATACTCTGCAGATTGAGGCGTCATTTCAGCCAAACGGTCCAATTCTTTGAGGGCCTCGGTGCGGGCTTCGGCACTCAGATCTGATTTTTCAATGCGTTGGCGGAATTCAGCAGCCTCAGAGTTATCATCCTCTGCTTCACCCAGCTCTTTTTTGATCGCTTTAAGCTGCTGTCTCAGATAATACTCGCGCTGAGAATTGTTCATATCCTTGTGTACTTTATCCTTGATTTTTTTACCCATCGCCAGCACTTCTCTTTCATGCGACATGATGGACACCAGCTCATTGAGCTTTGTCTTAAGGCTGTCTATTTCCAGCAATGATTGTCGCTTTTGGAAATCAATATCAGCGTAAGCAGCTGCAATGTAAGCTAGGTGAAGCGGATCTTTGATATCGGCTAAACCTTCGATCGCTTCTTTGGGCGCACGCATCGACAGGGAAAAAACATCTATGGCAAGGTCACGCAGACTGCGCTGCAAGGCCTCGGTTTCCAGGTCAGCATCATTTAATTCAGGCGCTAAATTAATTTTAGCTCTGAGAAAAGGATTTTCTGATAGCCATTGTGATACGCGAAAACGCTTTAAGCCTTCAACCACAACAATAGTTATGTCTTCGGGGGCGCGTGTGACGTAAACAATTTTAACGATTGTGCCGGTCGTTGCAACCTGTTCGGAAAGTGGTGACTGGTTGTTGTCGCCGGTCAGTCCAACAACTCCGATCAAGCGACTTCCCTGCAGAGCATGCTCAAGCAGTGCCGTTGAATCTGGTTTAAGTGCCAGCGATGTATGCATTGTTGGAAAAGCTACTTGTTTTCTTAGCGGTAAGATCGGCAAGTCGCCGTGCAGGCTTTCTTTATCGGCAACGATAAGTGATTTTTCGTCCAGAACGTTGTGTGATTCATCCATTTTTACTTCCTTTCGCTTAGGTTAGACATAATCTAAACAAATTTTTGACAATGTCAAAAAAATCACTAACATTAAAGATATGAAAACGGAAATGAGTAAGAAAAAATTGTATGCAATCAAGTATGCTGCCTTAAGAGCGGACTTGTCCACTCACCTCGTTCGGGCATGGGAAAAGCGCCACCAGGCAGTATTTCCGGCGCGAACGGAGTCCAACAGGCGACTCTACAGCGAAGAGGACATTTTACGGTTGCAGCTGCTCAAAAAAGCCGTTGACGCAGGTCACAGTATATCCATGGTAGCCAAATTATCATCAGGCGAGCTTATGCGGCTTATCAACAGCCAGCCGCCGGCCGATCATGGTCGTCTAAGTTATACAACCAAGCCAGATGAACCGACGGAATTTTTTAATTTGGCACTAAAGTCTGTTTTACAGCTCGATGTAAAAAGGTTGGAATATGCTCTAACACAAGCGGCCGTTCATCTTACGAAGCCAATGCTGATAAGCAAGCTAATTGTACCGCTGTGCGCAAAAATCGGAGAGCTATGGCGGCGGGGTGAACTCAAAATCATCAACGAACACATCGCTACACCTGTAATTCGTTCCGTGTTGTGGAATCTTCTGCGATCGGCTGATGTCCCTCGTGAAGCCCCTCGTATTGTCGTTGCGACTCCACTGAATCATCACCACGAGCTGGGTGCTCTGGCAATCGCACTCATTGTCCGTGAGTCGGGCTGGCGGTCTTTGTACTGTGGATCGAATTTGCCGGCAAATGAAATCGCCGCGGCCGTTAAGCGTACAAAATCCCGCGCCGTTGGTCTGAGTATCACATTCAGCCTGAACCATCAGCAGCTTGCTGAAGAAATTCATAAATTGCGTGGCTACCTGTGTAAAGATACGGCTATCTTAATTGGTGGACAGGGCGCTGCGACTATCATCGACGATGTTAAAGCAAATGGTGTGCAATTGCTTAAAGATTTGAAAAGCCTAAATTCAGTACTTGATAACCTGTTGATTTCAGTATCAAAAAAAGAAACCAGGAAAAAATCTAATCCTTAGCCGATATAGGATCCGATAACTTTGGCATGCGCATTCAAATGTTTGTCGCAACACTGATATGCTAAATAGCATTAGCATGGCCTTAACAGGCAGTTGCAGGCCAGCTGCTAAAAAGGAGATGTTTTTCACGGAGTTTCTTTATCCAAGGCAGCTTATTTGATTCAGCTGATCTGGTTTTTGAGGCTACAAAGTCGAAACGCAAAGTTAGAATTTGAGCAAACGTGAAATCAAAATGAACTGCTGCTGCCCGACTTTGTAGCCCCTTTCGTCTTAATAACACCGACCGGCATTAACGCACGTGATCTCATTGGCGCTACATACCGCCGGTTGCTGGAGCAAAGCCGACTTTATCGCCATCTGAGAGAATCGTGTTGGCATCTACTATTCGGCTGTTGACAAAGATGATCTTTACGTCTTTTTTTGCGATATCAGCGCACTCCATCAAATCCTCAACGGTCTGCCTGTCTGTCAATTCATATGTTGTGCTGTCTCTGAAATCGCAGGATTCCGGATTTACCAATGTTGAAAAGCATTTTAAATCAACTTTCATTTTGTTCTCCTAATTGTTTTATGTGCTATCAGTTCGCTTGTTTGTGATTGTAAACATTTTTGCTCTTTTTTCAATAGATGACGGCAAATCCGCATTCCTGGCAACAAGCGCACCGGATTAGTAACGGGGTGAAAATGCCGCAATACATGAGGTCTAAAATAAGAGGGTGTATTTACGGTCTGTGTATTGGTGATGCTCTGGCGATGCCGGTTCATTGGTATTATAATCGGCAGGCGCTATACAGAGACTACGGTTGGGTGACGGACTATTTGAACCCCCACAACCCGCATCCGGATAGCATTTTATGGCGTTCATCCTACGTGGCGCCCAATTCCAGGGCTGAAATTCTACATGATCAGGCACGATACTGGGGGCAAAAAGGCATTCATTATCACCAATTCCTGAAAGCCGGCGAGAATACGTTGAATGTTAAAATTTCACATGTGCTGATCGAATCTTTAAACCGGAACGATGGTTATGATTCAGATGATTTTATCCACAAATACATTCAATTTATGACCCGGCCCGGTCACCATAAGGATACATACATCGAAGAGTGTCATCGCAATTTTTTCACAAACTATGCCAGGGGTGTATCGGCCAGGCAATGTGGCATCAAGGAAAAGCACATTGGCGGAATTGTGGGCATACCGCCCATTGTTGCATTTTACTACAGACATCCTGATAGGGCTCGGGATGTCGCATTAGAACACCTTGCATTGACGCACCCCGGTCGAAAAATGGCAAATGCCGCATTGGTCGTGATCGAGCTGTTGTTGAAAGTATTCAGTGGAACTTCTTTAGAGGAGGCCATTGTTGATGAAATTGAAGACCAAAAATCACCGTTGCTCGGTCATCCCATCATCAGATGGCTGGATGATCCAGACGATTTGGTCATTGGTCGGCGTTTCAGCACGGCCTGCTACGTGGAGCATTCCATTCCGGCCGTTATTTACCTGGCCCTGAAATACCATCATGATCCTGAAAAGGCGTTAATCGTTAATACCAACCTCGGTGGTGATAATGTTGCGCGCGGGTCGGTTCTGGGGGCCCTGATGGGCGCCGCGCATAGTGTTGAAAAATTTCCGCGTCGCTGGGTCGATGGTCTGGTGGATCCCCCGCCAGAGCTTCGGCTGAGTTGATGTTGTCCCGGTATGGATCGGTGATCGCTAACTTAACGAGATAAGGATCGCCATTTAAAAACCGAGAGATGCAAGAAGCTGTCTTTTGCGTTTTTTTATGGCTCAAGCGCCCTTTTTTTTAGATATTCCTCGCCGTAATCAGTCTTCAATTCCAGCCACATAATCAAATGGTCCGACATTTGCCGCCGCCGCCAGTGATTGCGGTAATAAAAGCGACGCTGCTTTTCGCTACGCTTTTTACCGCTGGTATCATAGGTGAGTGGATTGTCCGGATCATGCTCATCTTTGCCGGCCATCATGGCGGTAACATAGGCCTCGTAATCCTCATTGCGGTAGACCCGCTCAAAATAGTCAAACACGCCGCCGCGACCGGTGGGCGCCAGATTGTTTTCGCGCACTTTGAGCGCAATTTGATCATAAAAGCGCCGCTTTTGACCGACATTGGTCGGGGGAATGTCTTGCAGCGCCGATGGGATAACAAAACCGTTCTGGGTAACGGCATTGTAGGCGACATTGCTTGGGTCGGCCGCGAATATGTTAAAATCGCCGAGCAGGATTAAATTGCGGCTCCAGGCGGTCTCGTCTTCGCTGCGGTTTTTGAGAAATTTTCCAAGCGCCTTGATTTCAGCCACCCGCGCCGGATGCTCGGCCACATTTTTGCCCCAGATGATGTGTACCGTGGACAGCATAAAGCGGAACCAGCCGGCCTCAAAACCGACAATGGTGGGCGTGCGGGCCAGTTGATCGGCGGGCGCGATGGTTTTGCCCTTTTTGTCTTCGATCGGCGGAATCACAATCTCGCCGGCAACACCACTGAATCGGATTTTTCGCCGGTCGAACAAAAAGGCCATGCGTTCCTGATTGCCGGCGCTGCCTTCGGTCACATCGCTGACCACATACTGCCAGGTGCCCCCCAGCCGCCGGCGCAGCCTTTTGAGGGCACCCAGGTGTCCGCCGACCTCCTGGATGGCAATCAGATCAAAATGGGAGACGATCTCGGCGATATACCAGTAGGATTCGTCAATGCGCTTGTCGTTGCGGCCGCCTTCAAATTCTTTTAAATTCCAGGTGGCCAGCAAGAGTGTACGGGTGGCATTTTTATCCGGTACGCTGCGCTCTTCGCCGTCGGGATGGTTTTGCAGGCTGTGGCGCACCGCCCCTATCCTACCCGCGACTCTGCCCGCATCCTCTCCGTACCGGTCCAGTTTATAAAATAGCGGCATTTGGATCACTCAATGATAGAATTGTTAAATTAAAATTTTGGCTGGAATATCAGATTGTCTGGCCTCTTTTGTATAAAATAAGTATCCAAGGACGCGTTTTGTTGTCAACTGCTATTACCCATCAAGACGACTTCTTAAAAATAAAAAAAGAGCCGGGCTACCTGATAACGGTAACCCGGCTAATTGGCTCTGTTCGTTGAGGGACCTTGTCCCGATGTCACTGCCAGTTAATATTTATCCTAAAAAGTCTCTTGCCATTAAAAAGGACCCAGCCGTGACGATGTCTGTCGGTGTCAATGACCCCTGTCGCTGCGTTTCCAATTGAATTTTGCCTTTGAAATATAGGACTTTTTCTTTTTTTCAATATCGCAGCTTTTGTATTTCTTATCCTTTTTGTGTGACTTCAGCCGGGATAAAAAGAACTTTTTGAACCATTTTTTAGGATGTTTCTTTTTTTTCTGGATGCGGACGACATCATCGCCGCTGATGGCTGTTCCATCAAAGGTTGCACCGGTAAGGTTCAGCACCAGGCAGTCTCCGTTGTTGACCGGCCCGATGGCTTTGACGATATCCTGCTTTTTAAACTTAAACGTCAGGTCCAAAAAGCCGTCACGTCCCTTGCGGGTGCAATCTCGGCAATCGCCCTGCATGGTGTCGGTGTCGTAAGGGGTGGCCACATCTCTGAGCTTCCAGCGCAGCGGACTGGCACCTTCGATCTGAACGGTGCCTGGATCAACATCCATAACGTCAAAGTCCTTGCTGCCTAAAATGGAAACCTTGACGACCCCTTTGCTTCTGACATTTAACCGATTGGGGCAGTTTCTCGGCTTGATATCGACGGAAACCTCGATATCCGATTTTTCCGAGATTACCGATTTTTCCGAAGACGCTGCTGAGCAAGGTAATGTGGCAACCGAATAAATTCGGCCCGCCATGTCGATCGATCCTCTTAATACCGGTAGGTCCGGGTAGACATCATAGACGTCTATTTGTTGTTGGCCACCAACAAACAGCAGGCTTCCATCGGCTGAAAACGCCACCGTCGAAGTGGAGTTGTAATCGATTCGGGCATGCCCGAAATTTTCGCTTATAACCATTGGCGGCGTGGATTCCAGGTCGATCCACATCAGGCCTTCAGAGGTTTCCACCACCGCGCGGGTGCCGTCACAGGTGATATCCACTGATTCCGGGCGACCCGGTGTCTCGATTACAACAGGCTCAATAAGCCCACTGAGCGACCCCACCGTAATATAGTATAAATTGGGTATGCCCGTTGCTAGGAAGGTGTCATCGTCATACTGGGACAGACTAAGGCCATGGTGAACCAAAGATTGGTCAGGTAAATGCGGAATCGCTGGTGTTGGAATTGAATTTACCAGCTCCGGTATATCTTGGGATAAATCCAACACCGCAAAAAAATCCGTTCGATACATTGGCTGTACTGCCAGAGCGCCACTCGAGTTAATATGCACATCCTGGGGCGATCCACCTGCAAAATCGGTAGGTTCCCAGGGCCCTCCGGTTCCGACGATGACGAAAGGATCCAGCGTGAACTTGGAAACCAGTCCGTTGGCACTACCGGTGGCAATGGCGAAACTGTTGTCCGGCGCAATGTCGAGCTCCCCAACGCAGCGCACTCCTGAATCGATCTGATCTATTTCCACGGGCGGATCTGATACCAAATCAACAAGTGCTAAAGTGTTGGTACGACAGTTGCCGATAACAGCCCGGGTCCCGTCGGAGGTGACATCAATACCTTCTGAATTTTTTTCACAACTGAACCAACCGACCACCGACATGCTTTCAGCACTCACGATACCGCAGGCTGGGTTTCCTTCAACATCTCCATTAACATCGATGAAAATGGCCTCATCATTGGCCAGCTCTGCAAATGCCGGTGAGCATGTCAGCTGCCAGCCGGCAATAGCCAAAGTCAATACCAGAACTCGTCCCAATCCCCCTGTTGGTCTTCCTAAAATTCTCATGGCCTGTCTCCTTTTTAAAAAATGAATATTAAAAAAATCCAACATTTTGTATGTGTTAAATATTACTTTGTATTACATTTCAGCTAAAAAAAATAGCCCGATTGCCTGATTAAAGCATAAAGGCAACCCGGCTATCTGTGTTTGATTCAGACCCGTGGCTTTCCGTCCCCACCTCACGATGGGTTTGGCTTTTTCTCTAAAAAGTCTAAGCGAATTTCTCAGATTTTTAGCCAGATTTCTGCAAGATTCAGGCCTAAAATCGAGATTTTTAAAAACACAAATATTTTCAGCTGGTTGTCCGAATGGCGAATTTTAGAGCACCCAAATTGTGACAAATTTTGTCACTAAAGCAGCCAAAATTGGAATAAAAAGTGATGTTTGCCTTTGGGAAACCGCTTTTGATGAGTTTAAATTCTCGCCAGTCGTGCAGCTGGTAAAAATCAGATGCAACTTCTTTTCCATACCCCCAAAATTTGGCAATTTGTTTATCTATCTCATCATCCGCTCGACCTGATCAACCGTCAGCGTAATGGCTCCCCAGTCCTGTTCGACCTTGCCGGTCAACAGATAGGGTCGCTGACGGTCGATGATGTGGCAGAAGCGGCGGTAGGCCTGGGGGAAAAAAGTGGTCTCGACAATACCGGTTTCATCTTCAAAGGTTAAAAACTCCATGGGATCGCCCTTTTTGGTGGAAACCACCTTGCCGGTGATCAGCCAGCCGGCCAGGGTGACGCGCCGGCCGATAAAGCGCGGCAGGTCAACGGCTTTGACGGTGTGGCGTTTGTGCAACTGATCGGCAAACAGCTGCATGGGGTGACGGTCGCACAGAAATCCCAGCACGGAAAACTCACGCCGCAGCCGTTCATGCTCATCTTCGGCGGGCAGTGTCGGCCGCAGGCAGTCGCTGCCGGAACCGACGTCATCAAACAGGGACGGGGCGGGCGCTTTGGGTCGTTTTGCTTTCAGCCAACAGGCCAACTCCCACAGCAGCGCTGCGCGGTTGCTGCCGGGGTTGAAGGTATCGGTGGCGCCGCAGTTGATCAGCGAGCGGGCCTCGTCTTCCGCGGGGCGAACGCGTTCCAGGAAATCTTGCAGACCGCTGTAGGGATGTCGGCGGCGCTGAGCGACGATACGCGTCTGGGTGTCGCTGCCCAGGCCTTTGACCGACTGCAGCCCCACCCGCAGGGTATCGGCCCGGCCGGTCCAGTGGACCGGGCTTAAGTTAACATCCGGTGGGAGTACTGTCAGCCCCATGCGCCGGGCTTCGGACACATAGGCGAAGGTGCCGTAGAAGCCGCCCTGGTTGCTGATTACCGCTGCCATAAATTCGGCCGGATGGTGGACCTTGAGATAGGCGGCCTGAAAGGAGACCCGGGCATAAGAAGCACTGTGGGGCTTACAGAAGGAATAACCGCTAAAGCTCATCATCATGTCCCAGATTTGAGCGGTTTTATCGGCGGGCACCCCCCGTTGCTGCGCGCCGCTGTAAAAGCGCTGTTTAAAATCGCGCAGCTGGTGTTCGCGGTCCTTTTTGGTCAGCACTTTGCGCAGCGTATCGGCTTCGGCATGCGAAAAGCCGGCCAGCACCACCGCCGCACGCGACACATCTTCCTGATACACCATGATGCCAAAAGTTTCAGCGAGCACTTCGGCCAAAAAAGGATGAATCGGGTCCCAGCGGCCGCCGTGCAGGCGACGGATGTATTCCTGAATAAATTCGTTAGCGGCCGGGCGGATGATGCTGCTGTGAATGACCAGGTGCTCAAAATCGCCCACTTTGGATTTTTGCTGCAGCAACCGCATGGCCGGACTCTCAATATAGAAACAGCCCATAGTGCGCCCCAGGGCCAGGGCCTCCTGGGTGGCAAAATCGTCTTCGGGCTCCCAGCGCAGCTCGTCAAAGGGGGTGCCGTTGTCGCGCAAATTGGCCAGCGCGTCGCGAATGACGCCCAGGCTGCGGTTGCC
>JAHEIW010000374.1 GCA_024639185.1 Deltaproteobacteria bacterium
AAATAGTCATTAAGTGAGATCTCTTCCATATATTCTCCGTCCAGACGAATGCGGTAAAAGCGGTACTTGGCAATAGCATAACGATGAAGCATGACCAGCGTCTCATCGGCAAGAAAAAGTTCCTGCGCTTTTTTAAAAAAATTGAACATCGATGAATTCTGGCGAAACTTTTGGGTTTTGTTGTGCTGATCGCAGTACTGCCGGAAAAGCTGGATGATGCCGTTTCTAAGGCAGATGCCAAACTGCTGATTTGCAACAAACACCACGAATTCCTTAAAATCCTTGCAATCCCCTTTATTCAGGATATCAGTTAAGACATTTTTCATAATGAATCCATCATCCTTTACTGCTGAGAGGCTTTTTCAATAAATCGATATTTTTTTACTCCCTCAAGGACCCCGGCGGAATGTTTTTGCCTGGCAAAGTAAATACCTCGGATTCCCTTAAGATTTTTCAGCTCGGCGCTGTAATTGCCCACGACTACGCCCCGGGGTTCTCCACGCAGCATCTCTTCATCATTTCCGGAATCCCCACAGGCTAAAAAATTACTCAAAGGGATTTCCCACTTATAGCTCAGGTAGCGTATGGCTTTGCCCTTGGAAGCCCGATATGGGAGAATATCCAGATATCGGTTTTGGGAATAGATCAAATTGTAGCGGCATTTATTTTTGAGCAGACGGCCATGGATCCTGGCCAGGCCATCTTTTACCGGCTCCATTTCATAGCTGATGTTAAACCGCCGCTGCACTTCATTTTTCTGGTATTGTAAAAATGTTAGATCTTTAAACAGAGCAACTATTTTTTCACGGTTCCACCTCGCTGATATGTGTGTTTCCCAGCCACGACCCGGCTGCAGGTTTTTTCCGTAATAGATTTCGGCACCCACAGAGGTGATAAGGACATCCGGCAACGGCACATGATGTTTTTCCAAAAACGCCTTCGCCGAATCAATTGTGCGGCCGGTGGCCAGACCGAATCCTAAGTATTCCTTGTTTTCCTGAAGCAGGGTTACAAGCTCCGGCAGGTGCTCGTTGTTGCCGCCGATCAGTGTATTGTCGATATTGGCGATAATGAAATAATTTAGCTTTGCCAAGCGTCGACCAATGACATCGGACGGCACCGCAACTTTCATCTTCTCTTCGTCCTGCTCTGCAAAGACACGGCCGATTTGCTTCATATACGACGTTGCATGGCTCTCCCATGTGTAGTGTTTACGAATATTCATGATGCCGGACTTAGAATACTGCTTCCATTTTTGACTGTCGGCAATGATTTGTTTGATCCCTCTGGCAATTGCTTTGGTGTCTGATGTATTTACAAGTATTCCGCATTCACAATTCTTAATAATATCGCTAGGTCCCCCGTCGTCAGGGGCGATGACCGGCAGGCCGCAGGCGGCTGCTTCGATCAACGTGAGACCAAAAGGCTCCGCCAAAGCGGAATTGGCAAATATGCCTTTCTTTTCGGCAGCAATCCGGTAAAGCTCCGGAACTTCATGCTCAAAATCATGTTTTTGGGGGATGGCAATTTTGCCGTATAAATCATATTTGTCCATAAGCAGGAGAATCTCGGTAAGGACATCGCGCTCATTATCTTCCATATCGGTGATGTCCTTGCGGATACCGGCAAAAATGGCTAAGTTGGCCATCGACTGCAGTTCTAAATCCTCGCCGTAAGCTTTGATTAATCCTGCAATATTTTTGCGCTTGTCCGGACGACAAAGTGACAGGATAACCGGGCGGTCGGGATGCATGAAGAAACGATTCAACTCCTCGAGCATTGAAGCCTGAGCATAGAGTTCAATTTCTTCTTTATCAGTTTCGGGCAGCATGTTGTGGTAGAACGGATAAAATTTATCTACATCCAGTCCCGGTGGTATAACATGATATTTGGGAATGTCTTTGTTATCATATTGTCCATATTGGTCCTTAACTTCCTGGTGGGTGCTGGCAATGATTAAATCGGCCTTTTTGAGCACCTCTTCTTCCATCTGAATGCGATGATCAATTTTGTATTTTTTTATAATAGCATTTTTTTTCATACCCTCATCGGTCAGTCGTCTCAGCTTTGAGCGACCAAGGGAATGGCCGTTAAATATAAAAGGTATGCCGAAAATTTCAGACAATTGCATGGCAACATAACCCGCATCCGGATAATGGCCGTGGACGATGTCGGGAATGGCACTCTGACGCTTGATATATTTAATGGTTTTATCCACATATTCATCAAGATGCGGCCAGAGGAGCTCTTTGCGCATGTATTTTTTCCCGCCGCACTGTATCCGAATAATGCTGAATTTGTCATTAACCTGTTCCACGGGTTGGGCATAGTCTTCAGATACAGCTTTATCGCGAATCAAACGGCTAAAGAGTTCCACCCGCTTTACGTTTTCGGATTGACTGAGCGCCTTGCACAGCTCGACAACATATTTAATCTGTCCGCCTGTGTCGGCATCATGGCCCAGTTGCATGTTTTCAGCGCGCAGCAG
>JAHEIW010000375.1 GCA_024639185.1 Deltaproteobacteria bacterium
TCTGATACCATTTCAGAGACTTCTTTGCAATTGTACATCCAGCGCACAGATTCACTCCTTTTATGACCCTGCGCTCAACCACTTATTTTCTAAACAGCGCCGCAGGGACATCCGGGCCCGATACAGCATAACCCAGCTATTGGTCGCCGTAATTCCCAGCTCCTTACAGATTTCCTCCGTACTAAGGCCATCCATCTCGCGCTTGATGAAGGCTTCCGCCAGGCGTTCGGGAAGTTCTGCCAGACAATGATATAGCACATCTATAAATTCTTTTTGTTCATACAGCTTACTTGGATTGACAGCCCACTTGCCCGGCCGTATTTGCCAGTGCCCGCGTTCGTCGAAATCCGGATCTGACGCGTCTGTCAGGGTTTCGATTTTATCGCTAGACGGTTCCCGGATTTTTTTCCGGATATAATCGACGATTTTATGTTTCAGTATGGCAATCAACCATGTTCTGCCGGCAGATTGGCCCTTGAAATTTTCGCGCGCGCGCAGAGCCGCCAGAAAGGTTTCCTGGACCAGATCCTCGGCAACGGAAGGATCTTTGACTCTTGAGAGGGCAAAACGGTACAGGAAATCGCCATAGCTGTCGACCCACGATTCAGGGTTATCAATACTGGCGATTTCGGGTTTCCGTTTGTTCATAACGATATATGTTTAGCTGGCAGAAAGCCAGATATGACCGTAGCAGCAGGAAGTAGAACAGCGGGTTGCGAACAACCCACAATGCCAAAGGCACTCCATTCTGAGAAACTATATCAGTATTTTAAGCGGCTTGCAATGGATCTGACTGACAAAATCAGACGAATATATCAGTCAGGGCTAAGGCCAAAAGTACGAGCAACAATGAATGAAATGGCGGTCTTTAGCGTTGTGACCAGCCTTTCAACGAAATGAAGTGACGCAGAAAGAGTTTTATCTGCCCGATTCGCATCGGCGTTGATGTTAACTTAGCCTTTTGACAGCTTCGATGACCGCATCATAATCTGGCTCCTCCGACAGCTCTTTGACGTGCTGGATATACTGAATGACGCCATTGCGGTCCACAACAAAAATGGATCGCGCCAGCAGGCGCAGTTCTTTGATAAGCACGCCAAAAGCACTCCCAAAGACAGTGTCGCGGTGGTCGGATAGGGTAACGACCTTATCGACGCCGGCGGCCCCGCACCAGCGCTTCTGGGCAAATGGCAAATCGGTGCTGACCGTTAAAATGACGACATCATCACCCAGCTGACCGGCCGTTTCATTAAAACGGCGGGTTTCTACGTCACATGTCGGTGTATCCAGAGACGGTACCGCTGAAATGACACATATCTTGCCTTTAAACGCTGAGATTTTAACAGCATTCAAATCGTTATCCAGAACCTCAACATCGGGAACCGTATCCCCCACATTGAGCACCGGACCCATCAGGGTTAACGGGTTGCCATGCAGGCTAACAGCTGCGCTATGTTCCTCCATTTTAAGCTCCTTTCATGAAGGTTATGATTTCAAAGGTTAAATTTATCTTTTGGAATGTTCAAACATAATACTTTTTCAAATGAAATCAACGCCGTTATCTCAGTCATTCAAGCTCGATCCATTGCACCACTGCGGTGGTCCGACGCTTGCTTGACTGCGCGTATTCAAACCTTACTTTGATGTAAGTTTTTTAAGTATCATGCGACCAAAAGCAAAACGGGATAGTAAAACGGCGTATCGATCGGGTTTTCACCTGAATCTTGCCAGAAAATTAAGGAGAAGTCGGGTTGATCACAAATGGCAGCCCGTTAGGCTGAATGATAGCCGTAAAACAAAACACCGATCAGTGACAAAGGATCTTAAGATGAATCAGCGCTATTTGAAACTGGCTTTGATCATATTCATATCGCTTGTGACCGGCGCTTTGGGGCAAGTGCGGTCGAGCCGGGCTTCGACGGTCAATCATGAAATTTGGGCCGACCTGCTCAGCAAATATGTCACAACGCAAGGCGTGAATTATACCGGCTTTAAACAGGAGGAAGACCGTCTGGATCAATATTTAAAGGTGCTCGAAAATACGACTCCACAGAAGCTGCCGCGCAAAGAACAGTATGCCTACTATATCAATGCCTACAATGCCTGGACCGTTAAATTGATTTTAAGCGACTACCCGGGCGTCAAATCCATCAAGGATTTTGGCACCATCTTTAAAAGCCCGTGGCAAAAAGATTGGGTGCGCATCAATGGCGAGGTCCTCACCCTTGATGATGTGGAACATAATATCCTCAGACCCCGCTACAAGGACCCGCGTGTTCATTTTGCCATTAATTGTTCAGCCGCCAGTTGCCCCCCCCTGAGAACGGAACCCTATCTGGCTGATCGGCTTGATCAGCAACTGGAAGATTCAACCCGCGCCTTTGTTAATGATGCAGACAGTTACCGATTGGAAGGCAATACCCTGTATGTCAGCCGCATATTCAAATGGTTTTCCGAAGATTTTAACGACGACGCCCTGGGAT
>JAHEIW010000376.1 GCA_024639185.1 Deltaproteobacteria bacterium
TGTGACAGGCTGCGATCGATTATCCGCGCCAGACGCTGCGGTGACAAAT
The DNA here is from genome assembly GCA_024639185.1 of Deltaproteobacteria bacterium. Taxonomy (GTDB): domain Bacteria; phylum Desulfobacterota; class Desulfobacteria; order Desulfobacterales; family JAHEIW01; genus JAHEIW01. The sequence continues at coordinate 50 of JAHEIW010000376.1, forward strand.
CCTGCTGATCGATCATTTCCAGCGCACCAATTGCGGCCAATCGGCCGGCCCGCAAGGTTTGCTCTTGATTCTGCGCAAACGGCCAAACCAGTGCCCGCACCCGGCTGGCCAAAATATTCATGCTGGTATTATAGCCGGCCATGCTGATCGAAAGATCGCCAGCCGCCAGATAAGAAAGAAAATCGGTGCTGAATTTTTCAATGGTCACCCGCCGGCCCGCCCGGCGCTTCAAAGATTCAAAATCATTTTTGGATATATAGGGGCCGGTATAGAGCCGAAGATAATTTGCGCTGCCGCCGGACAAACGCTGAAAGGCTTTCACAACAGATTCGAGCAAAACCGCCCCGACACTGCCGCTGCCGGCACTGGCCACGATTAAATTCTGGGTTTCATCCAGACCCAGCTGCGCACGAATTTTTTTACGGGCACCCGACGGGCAGGGTTGCGCGACAAACCCGGTATAGACAACCGGAATCTTAATGTCAGCGAAGCGCAAAAAGGTTTCCTCGAGTCGAATCAGCTGCGCATCGGAGTGCACCAGCACGGCATCGAAATATTGATTTAACGTTTTTAACGCCCGGTCTTCATGCCTGCGTTGATCCTCCTTTTCAACCAGAATATCGCGCACGCTGCAGACCACCCTGCAGGCTGCAAACTTATTTGCAGAAATGGCTTTTAGAATCGGATCAAGCTCAAAGCGAAATGCTTTACGCCCAAAAGGATAAAGCTCAACCACAAAAACATCCGGCTTTTCGCTTTCAAATAGGGCCAGCAATTCCTGGCTGCGCTGTTTTTTGATTTGATCGACGGATAACTGCCCATCCGAACTTAACAGTCCTGTAAAGCCGCTATCCATCTGTAACTCCGGCAGATGAAATGTTCTGACGTGTTTGGGAAGGTTTATCGTGATTTGTGGACCACCGGTGATGAGCACAACATCATGGCCGTTTAACGCCTTACAAATTTCAACAGACCTGAAAAGATGCCCGATTCCCAGGACATGCTGGCAATACAAAAAAATCTTCATCCGCGATTCTTTCCAAACTTCTCATGATGCAGCGCAATTTAAACCCGCATCTTATTGAATCTTCCTTAATGCAACGATCTCTGGTATAAAAATGATGCTCTGGATGCTTATTTACCCGAACCTTTCAGGATTCAGGGATAAACCTACGACGCATTCCGTTAAAAGGAAATAGATAATTGAAAATAGAGCAAATTAAAATAGAAAAAATAAGGCTTAATAATATTGACCGTTTTACCCGTCAGGCCCTTGGCCAGACGCCCTATCAATCGACGGTTCCCATTTCAAGTCGTCGCGCTCTGTCGCAGTTCAACAATCCGTACGGCCGGCCTGATGACGTGGCCTTACTGGTGGCCCTGCATGCGGACAAATGCATCGGCTATCAGGGGTTGCTTCCGGGTCTATTTTCACATCAAAATGAACTGAATAGAATTCACTGGTCTACAGCCTTCTTTGTGTCTGCCGATTATCGCGGCGCGGGTGTTGGCGGTCGCCTCTTGGATGAAATCAAAAGGCTTGATATTGACTTTCCGGTCACCCGCATGACCACAGGAGCCCAGGAGGCCTATCTTAAAGCCGGGTTTAAGGAGCTGGGCCACCTCACCTATTACCAGTTGCGAATGGAAAAAATCCGAAAACTGGAAGCCATCTGGCAAGAAGCCGCCGCGGCATCATCATTGGCACCGAACGCCGGTGAAACTTCCGGTTTAAATCGTGCCGCTTTTGGAGCCGCAGATGCAATTTATCAACAATCAAAGAACATTTTTTATCAGCGCTTACTTACCGATTCAATTCGAAAGCCTGGCTCATTTGAATACGCAGCGGTGGCACAAATAGACCAGCGGGCGCAACAGATCATTGAAACCTTATTGAACGGTCCTCGATTTTACCGCGGCATCGAAGCCATAAACTGGATGTTGACCCACCGCTGGTTGATATCGGCCGCCCACGAAAAGGCAGAAACAGAGCCCTATTATTTTTCACTGGTCAGTGAGTTGTTCGACTATGTGGCATTGGAAATTTATTCAGCCGACAAACAGGCATTCAAAGGATTTTTAATTTTATCGGTTCTGGTTAAAAAAGGCAGAACCTGGGTTAAAATTTTGGATTATGCCTTCATAGACCCTTCTGATAGCCGTCTGGCCGCATATCATGCCCTGATCTACGCCCAAAAGTTCAGCGCCGACCGGCTTGAGTTCCCGGCCGAGCTGTTGGATTATTTTAAACAAAATCCGTTACTGCAGCCACTGATCAAAGAACAGCAGCGCCGGTACCTGTATTATCCCAGAAGCAAAGGGAGCGTGTTGGAGGGGTATGAGGGAAGAATTGGGCTGGATTATTGCGATGCCGACACAACCTTCACCTGAAGCTGTCTTTAAAATGCATCTAACGCCCAATGGCATCGTTA
>JAHEIW010000137.1:0-2302 GCA_024639185.1 Deltaproteobacteria bacterium
CTCAAACCTGGCTGCCAGGTCCTTGTCTGCCAGGGCCAGGATCTGAACCGCCAGTATTCCGGCATTTCTGGCACCGGGTTTTCCGATCGCCATCGTCGCCACCGGAATGCCCGGCGGCATTTGAACGGTGGCCAGCAAGGCATCCAACCCCTGCAGGCAGGATGAATCAATGGGGACACCGATAATCGGAAGGCTGGTGTGCGCTGCCATGGCGCCGGCCAGATGGGCCGCATGCCCCGCCCCGGCAATGATCACTTTGACACCGCGCTCACGGGCCGTATGCGCCCAGGTGGCCGCCCGTTGTGGGCTGCGGTGAGCCGAAGCTACTGTTATTTCAAAATCCACACCAAATTCCTGCAGGACATCTGCTGCGGCCTTCATGACGTCCAGGTCAGAATCACTTCCCATGACGATGCCGACCTGTGGTTCGGTTTGCGTGCTCAATTTTCCCCCTTTTGAGTGATTAGAACAGTAATTTCTCACCACAGAGCGCACAGAGGAGGCAGAGAAAACTTTATAAATTAAAACTCCGTTAAGATAGTTTTTAGATTAACCTTAATCTCTGTGATCTCTGTGATCTCCGTGGTAAAGTATTAAAAATCAGATGTTTGATTTTACCGCCAATTTTTCCAGTACAGCCATTTTTTTCTGATCCAGTTCCTGCCGGCTGATCCGGGCCCCTTTGATGCCCCCGTTTAATGCGATTTCCGACAGGAAGCAGGTGTCGTTTTCCAGGACCATGAGATCAAGGTGAGCGTACGGGAATTTCCCCCGCTGCATGACCGCACGACAAAATTCTGCTTGTTGCGCACTCAACTCATAAGCAGAACTGGTTCCACCCAGCGTAATGTTTACCCTGAAGTTGTAAGGATTGTGGCGGGTATAAGCTTCGACATAGCCTTCCACAATGATGATACGCACATCGACAAATTGTTCCTGAAAGGGTTGCAGCACAAACGGATAGGCGGATTGATCCAGGGCCACAAAACTGTACAGGGTTTCCATGGTTTCCCAGCGGCGGATTCCATGGCCACAGTGCATGCTGTCCTGCTTGGTCACCACCGGCCCGATGTCCTCCTGATTGTATGCATTCAGGGCCTCGATTAAATCAGTGCGCCGGGCAATCACCCGTGTATGCGGCAGCATCCAATTTCTGAGAACAAAAGCCTGGGCGACTTTTGAACTATTCAAGACCTGCGCGAGCGCTGAAGGCAGGCAACGGATGCCGCGCTCGTTCATATCGATGAGCATGGTGTGCTTCAGATATTTCAACGACAGGTTGCCAATAAAAACATCGCCGCCGGACAATTGATCGTAGAGCGCTCTGAGCTCGCGATTGTTTTTGACAATCATAAGCTCACCGTCTGCCTTGATGTTCTTCGATGCAAAGCGTGATGAGTTGGTCAAGAAGGCGGCTAAAACTGTATCCGGCAACCTTGGCGGCCTGAGGCAGCAAACTGGTTGCCGTCATCCCCGGGATGGTGTTGGTTTCCAGAACAAATATCCGGTTATCCTTCAGAATCATGTCCGTCCGGCTGTAACCTTTACAAAAAAGAGCACTGTGCGCTATCTTGGCATACGCCTGGGCTGTTGCGGTCGTCTGATCGTCAATGCGGGCCGGACAGATTTCCTGGGTAACGCCGGCCGTATATTTAGCTTCATAATCGAAAAACTCGTGTTGATCGTCGGGAATGATTTCAATCAGCGGCAGGGCCAGCAGTTCCCGGTTGCCGATTACCCCGCCGGTCAGTTCGATGCCTTCGATGTAACCCTCAAGCAATATGGTGGCATCATGGGCAAATGCTTTGTCCACAGCCGATGCAATGGCGTCCGCTGATTTTACAATGCTCATGCCCACACTGGAACCCGCCTCGTTAGGCTTGATCACCAGCGGCAGGCCGAGCTGTTTTTCCCAGCCTGCCGGGTCCAAGGGGTCCCCTTTTTGCAGCGCGATATAAGGCGGCACCGGCAGACCGGCTTTTTCAAAAAGATATTTGGCTGCCAGCTTATTCATGGCAACGGCGCTGCCGAGAACACCCGAACCCTGATACGGAATCCCCAGCAATTCAAGAAGACCCTGCACCGTTCCATCCTCGCCGTACGGGCCGTGCAGGATAATCAGGGCCGCATCAATGCTGGGCGCCTCCTGCACCAGGCGGGCCAGATCGGTTTTGGGATCATAGCGGATAATCTGATATTTATCTTTGTCCAGGGCTTCAAACACCTGATCTCCGCTGTTCAAAGACACTTCGCGTTCCGATGACACCCCGCCGGAAAGCAGCGCTAATGTCAGTTTTCCCAT
>JAHEIW010000137.1:2402-6175 GCA_024639185.1 Deltaproteobacteria bacterium
TGTCCTGGTGTCAGTGTTCAAGGGTTCCGCCAGAGGCGGTTCAGGTGTCAGGTTTCGGGTGTCAGCAATTAAAGGATCAGAAAACAGATGATAGATGATGCCCAATCTTCTCACCTTCAGCATCTGCATCCGCCATCTGGCCGATGTGCCCTGACACCTGACACCTTGCGCCAGCAAATATAAAATCCGTTTGACCCCCCGGCCTGCAATTTGTTAATGAAGGGGATTTAATGCCCATAAATTGCCTGAAAGGAACACTGCATGAAAAAAATTGCCTTTGCCGGAACCGACGGTCGAACCCTGTTGTGCGCCCTGGTGGTGTCCACGGCCACCAGCGAATTGTATGAGGACGCATTTCAAGGTGTTGTTGTCCGGGGGACGCCTTCGATGCCAAAATTTGCGGAAACGATGAACTGGCCGATAGTCTTCATTCCAACGCAAGGAAATTCTTATGACGCGTATGCAGCGGCCATTATTGACGCCCTTAAAAAGGAGTCAATCGACTATGTCGTCCCGATGCCCGAAGCGCTTTTGTTTGACGGACTGGTGGATGAGGTCGAAGCGGCCGGTTTCGGAGAGCGCATTGTTGGTCTCAAAAAAGACGCGGCTTTTATCGAGGGGGACAAAATCAAATGTAAAGAGCTGTGCGAGGAAGCCAACATTCCGGTGGCAACATCATGGACGGCAGTGGATGCAAAGGACTACAACAGCATCCTGCATACCTGCCTGGACTATATTCAACAATTCGGCGGTGCGGTTTTAAAATACCCTTTTAGCGCCGGTGGCAAAGGCGCACGTCTCATCTTAAATTCCTGGGAGATTCGAGAGGTCTACGATACCCTTATCAAGGATTATAAACGGGAATATAAAAAAATGTACGGAGGCAAAGGGCACTGGCCCCTTTTAATCGAAAGCCTGATGTCCGGGGTTGAGATTAGCTTTACAATTCTGGTGGATAAAAGCGGCGAATTCCAGATACTTCCCACCGCCATGGACTACCCGGAACGATTTGAAGGACCGGCCGGCAAAACGAATCCGATCACGGGCGGCATGGGCGCCATCTCGCCCCATCCAATGGAAACACCCGAGCTGATTCAAATGGCAGGTGATCTGATTGCCCGGCCCCTGGTCGACTCAATGAAGGCTAAAGGATACCTGCGCCCGTGCATTCTGTATCCGGGGTGTTTTGTTTCGCTGGATAACAACAGGCAACCCACCCACATTCGCGTCTCTGAAATAAACATTCGGCCCGGAGAGCCTGAAGCCCAGCCTGTTGCCCGGCGTCTGCGAAACCTGGGCGCACTCATTGAGGCCATGTTCGATGGCAAACTGGACCGTGTCAAACCGGAGGTCAGGGAAGATCAACTGGCCATCTGTGCCGGACTGGTAACCGGTCCCGGTGGGCCCGATGGACAAAAAGGCTATCCCTGGTCCTGTACCAAAGGTGAGCCGGTTGATATCGACTTTAATTATATTCGTAAAAAGAGTATACAGATTATCCCATCGGCGATGACGTGCAGTGAGGAAGACAATCGGTTCAAATCTGACGGTACCCGCGTGGCCTGGATGAACGCAAATGTCAGGGTCAAACCCGATGTGCAGCGCGGCGAGGTTGCGGAACGGTTTCGAAACAAACTCCTGGCGGCCTTTGACAATGGAAAAATTCGGGTAATACCCCGTGAGGACCCCCAGGGCAATCGATTGGATTTAAGAAGGGATATCGGGGTTCACTACCGGGTGGCCGAAAAGATATTCCCCGAAAATTAAACACCCTTCAGGATATTTTCTATCCGTGAAGGGTATTTCCAGCCGGTTATCAATAGGTCGCCCCACGTCTGTAAGTGGTGGCGATGCAGGGACTTGAACCCCGGACACTGCGGATATGAGCCGCATGCTCTGACCACCTGAGCTACATCGCCACATACACCTGCTTGCGGACTGCTTCGCCGCCCCAATTTCGGCGAATCCTTCTCTTAACAACTCGATGGTGGCAAGTCAAGCCAAAAGGTGCTCAGGATGAGGATCCGGCTACTTCCACCGTGTATTCATCCAGGTTGGCCGGCAGTTGATTGAATACAATATAGAATGGAATCGTCTTGCCGGTCTTGACTTTGATATTGGAACGGTTGTCGCCGAATCGATTCTGCAGGCGGTTGTTAATGGCCGACATGTCCATCCCTTGCAAATCGGCGTCGCTCAGCATATTGCCTGCAAATACGGTGGCTGTGTTGGCCAGGTTTTTCCCCTTTTGATAAATCTTTCCGGTTACTTTGATATTGCTACGGGGATGGTCATATTCGTTGCGGACCTGCCCGCTGATCACCAGAATCCGGCCCGCGCTGTTATTGTCAACAAACTTATACGAAATGGTCCGGCTCATGGGCGTAATCTTCAGATTGCCGACCTTATCCTCAACTTTAGGGCCCATCAGGCCGCTGAGAAAAGGTATTTTAACATCACTGATATATGGAATATGAAGGTCGCTGACATAGGGGATCTTGATTCCCAGGTTATTGGTCACGATGATGCCAATCAGACTCAAAAGCAAGACCAGTACGACTGCCACAAGCGGCTTTCGGGCACTTCGCTTTTTAACCGGCATGCCCATATCGGCACCCATGTCATCCAGTGCATCCGTTTGTTCATAAATATCTCGTGTTTCGGAAAAGTCATCGGTGGCAAAGTCATCACTGGTGGCACCCAGCTCAGCACTGGCCGACGGATCCTCATGTATCTGGGTAGCAGCTGCCTGGGTTGCACCAAATTGCAGCGTTTCCTCATCGGAATCCAATAAATTAAAATCCAGATCTTCCTCGGCAGCGGACGTGCTTTCCAGGGTTGTTTCGGCCTCCTGAAGGTCGGTGTCCATATTCAAATCCAACTCGAGTTCCGAATCAGCGGGCTGGGAGGCTTCATCCATCACAGCTTCCAAATCGAGCTCGACAACCTCTTCAGATGCCGGGGCAGCAGATGCCGTATCTTCATCGCCCTCGAGCATTTGCTCGATATCTAAGAATTCGGCATCATCTGAGCCTGCCGCTTCTGCTGCGTCGGCGGTTTCGGATTCCAGATCTAAATCCAGATCCAATTCCAACTCGTCTGCACCTTCAGCTGCCGGTTTCTCGTCGGATTCCAGCATTTGTTCAAGATCGTCCATCTCCAGTTCTTCTGAAATATCTACAGTTTCGGCCGCTTTTGCTTCACCCGCACCTTCATCGACTTCAAATTCAAGTTCCAGATCATCTGCCGCTTCGGTTTCCCCGGGTTCGTCCACATCCATGATCCCTTCTAAATCCGAAAAATCCAATTCATCAGCGACATCAAGGTTTTCCTCGGCGGCCGCCGGCGCTGCCGCGGTGGGCTCCGCATCTAAATCAAGTTCGAGATCCAAACCGTCCAATGCTTCAGCATCCTGACTTTCCTCAGAAGGCTGTTCTTCGGGTTCGATAATACCTTCTAAGTCAGAAAGATCCAGTTCATCACTGACTTCCGTGCCCGCATCCATATCGGCGGCAATCGATGCCGTTTCCGGTTCCGGCTCTAAGTCAAGATCCAGGTCGAGCTCATCATCGGCGTCAGCGGCAACCTCTTCTACCGGCGTGTCTGAATCGGCACTAACCAGATCTTCAAAATCCCCCATATCAATCTGTTCACCGCTATCTTCGGCAGCAGGCGCCTCGGTTGCGACCGGTTCAATCTCATCTGATTCAAGATCAAGATCCATTTCCTGTTCGCCATCCGTCGCTTCGTCGGACGTCAGTTCTTCCAGTTCC
>JAHEIW010000137.1:6275-9144 GCA_024639185.1 Deltaproteobacteria bacterium
ACCGCTATCTTCGGCAGCAGGCGCCTCGGTTGCGACCGGTTCAATCTCATCTGATTCAAGATCAAGATCCATTTCCTGTTCGCCATCCGTCGCTTCGTCGGACGTCAGTTCTTCCAGTTCCCAGTCATCATCCGGCGTTTCGTCGGACGCCAGCCCTTCCAGCTCCAGGTCCTCATCCGGCGCTTCGTCGGACGTCAGTTCTTCCAGTTCCAGGTCATCATCCGGCGTTTCGTCGGACGCCAGCCCTTCCAGCTCCAGATCCTCATCCGGCGCTTCGTCGGACACCAGCCCTTCCAGTTCCATATCATCATCTGCTCCGACCAGTTCTTCAAGATCCGACAGATCGAGTTCATCACTGTCGTCATCCGCGCCAAGCACCAGGGTATCATCGGCCGGTTCCGACACAGGCGAGTCCGCTTCCACGGCCTCATTTAAATCATCCAGGTCCATATCCAGATCTGGCAAATCGCTGTCATCGGCGTCAAGATCCATCAGTTCAGATTCTTCCATCTCCAATAGATTATCTTCATCGGGTCCCAGGCCCAGAAGATCGGCATCTTCGTCGTCGGATGATTCCAGTGCCAGATCTTCATCGTCAAAATCCATCATATCATCAAGATCGGGCAATTCATCATCCACTTCAAGGGCCATATCTTCAGTCCCTTGATCCAGTTCGGGTGCTGCAGTTTCCGGATATACCACAAATACACTGCTGCATTTCGAGCACCGTACTTTTGAGCCGGTATCTTTCAACAGATGATCATCAACGTTGAAACTCGAATCACATTCGTTACAGGAAACAATCATTTCATACCCCATTAATTTAGGTTGTTATTATGGAGGCCCCGGCAGACTGCGACATCTTTCGGCCCGACCATTTTTTATTTTCAAGCGGTCTTAACGTTTTTATTTTTACTGGATCTTTCCGGATAAGAGACTGTTGGAGCCGTAAGAGTGCAGCGCATAAAAATTCGATCTTCGCCGGAGCGCCAGGATGCCAGGCATATTTGGAAAAAATCAGGTGTATTTTACAAAGCACCCTTAAAAGACCGTTCCCCGGCCTGTAAATCAGATGACATTTTTCCCAGTTCTAAACCGTGGCGTTTTTCAATTGCATCCCCGGTCGGGACCGCAATCTGATCAGACATTGTGTAAAGATAGAATCCGGTGTATGTGCTTAGCAACATCGTGAATAAAAATAATCTGTATAATAAAATTATCGTGAATACGCAAATTTGTCAATTATTTTTATTCCTTACATTCCCGTTGCAGCCAGCTCTTTGATGAGTTTCTTTTGTTCATCTGTCAGCTTTTTAGGCAATTTGAGCTGGATTTTTAAATACAGATCGCCTTTTTTGCCACCTTTCATGTGCGGGAGCCCGTGGCCAGACATGCGCATTTTGGTTCCGGGCTTGGTACCGGGCGGGATTTTCAAATTGAGTTGTTTGTCGTCGAGAGTGGGTACGGAGATGCTGGTGCCCAGAATAAGTTCGCTCAACTTTAATTCATAATTCATGTGCAGGTCATATTTATCGGTTTGGTATACAGGGTCATTGAGCATCTTGGCCTGAATAAACAGATCCCCTGCCGGGCCTCCGAGGGGGCTGGGGCTACCTTTGCCGGCCAGTCTTAATTTTTTACCGGAAATCAAACCTTTAGGGACTTTAACGGTGACTTTTTCGGAATAGCCCTGATGCTGCAGACTAATGGTCTTGCTGGTTCCGGTGGCCACCTCCTTGAGCGTCAGTGGAAGTTCATATACCAGGTCGGCACCTTTTGTGCGGGCCTGCTGGTGACCGGCCTGTGAGCCGAATGGCCCACCACCGCCAAAATTAAAGCGCGTGCTGCCGCCTCTGCTGCGACCTGAAAAAAAATCACCTCCAAAACCAAATTCACGGAAAATATCACCAAAATCAAACCCCCTGAAAATATCTTCCTGCGTAAACCGCTGCTGAAATCCTTCAGCGCCAAAAGTGTCGTATTCTTTACGCTTTTTTTTGTCACTCAATACAGCATAGGCCTCGCTGATCTTTTTGAATTTTTCCTCTGCTGCTTTATCACCTTTGGTGTGGTCCGGGTGATATTTCATTGCCAGCTTACGATAGGCTTTTTTGATGTCCTCTTTCGAAGCATCCTTTTTAACGCCAAGTAGTTGATAATAATCTTCGGCCATAAGAACCCGTCCCGGTTGAATTAAAAAGCAAATAAATAAATGATAATTATGGATTTTTTAGATCTAGGATAAGGTGCTCGACCTACAGTGTCAAGGTTTTCCCGGTTGCGTGTTGCACGTCCTGTCAATTACAGCTTTAAACACGCAACCCGCAACGCGGAACGCGGAACCTTGAACCTATTTAACCCGCCTGGCGGCTTGCTGCCTTGACGGCCACCATCAACACCGACATGGCTGCCGGTGTAATGCCATCGATGCGCGAAGCCTGTCCCAGCGTGGCCGGTCTGGTAGCGGACAATTTTTCTTTTAATTCATTTGAAAGACCGTGCACACTGAAAAAATCGAAATTTTCGGGAATTTTTAGTTGCTCCAGATTTTTAAACTTTTCGATTTCAGCAAGCTGCTTTTGAATATAGCCCTCATATTTGATTTCGATTTCAACCTGCTCGGCCACCTCGCGGCTAATCGGCAACGGACCTGCTGCCAGAGTTGCGACCGCATCGTAGCCCAGTTCAACTCGCTTCAGTAATTGGTCCAGACGGGCCCCGCTTTGAATAGGCTGCGTGCCGGCGCTTTGAAGATACCGGTTAACTTGCTCATCCGGTTTGATGGTGATCTGCTTGATTCGCTGGATTTCCTGAGCAATCTGGTTTTTGCATGCTTTGATTTCTTTGAGTGTGTCTGCCTCAATGAGAC
>JAHEIW010000377.1 GCA_024639185.1 Deltaproteobacteria bacterium
GGAGCGGGATCGAGCAGCAGAAGGTTCGGTCAGGAATTTCTTTTTTGTAGGAATGAATTCTTCAACAAAATGGCTGGAATGAACAGCTGAAATTATTTTGACAGCTACAAAAATAGCAACCAGACCTACCAGATAGATCATGCGGTTTTCAGGTTTTTGAATTACATTTTGCCAGATCAGGTAGAAGTATCCCGCCAGAAAAATTTCTACGATCGCATTCAGCAGCCCGATAAAATAATGCCGCGTATACAAATATCCGCCGCCCGGAAATAAAATGGCCAGGATAAAGGCCACTATTTTGTTTTTAAATTTTAGCTGGCAGGCATTACAGATATGTTTGTCGCTATCAAGCAAAGCCGTGCATCGCGGACAAAGATGGGAGCGTCGGCCCAACTGGCTCTGGGTACCTGAAAGAGGCATTCGTTTCATCAGCGCTTTTAATTTTCTTCTTTCTTGCAGCGCGATGGCCTTAAATTTTTCGGTTATGCCATTTTTGGCATATTGAACCGATAGGGTCCCGCCTTTGAGCGCGATGGATTTGCAATCGACATAAAGAATTTGAGAAATGGACTGCTTATATTTGTAAATCGGGGTGGTGGGCACGTGAAAAATCCGGAAGTTGGTAAATACAAACAGGCAGCGCTTGAGATAAACAAAGAAAAATCCGGTCGCGTACTGGGGCATAGAATTAATCGGCGAATAGCCCGTTGTCGTTAAGATGATCTTTTCGCCTTTTTTTAAAAACGGTTTGAGAAAAGACAATTTGACAATCAATTTGCGCTGTCGTTTTTCAACGCGCTTTTTATAGACCTCTTGATGGTTGGAAAACAGAGTGTCGCGATCCACTGGAAGCCCGAATATCTGCGGTCCCATCATACCGACCGGTTCAAAGGCTTTTTCTGCCATCTATGCAAATACCCCTTTCATTTTTTACAGCGCTCTGAATTATAATATCATAAAGAAGTAAATGGTCAAATAAAGGCGGTGATAATCCCGGAATCGTTTGGCGTTCTAACTGGCAAGCGGTTAATCTCCTTTGCACCGGCTGCCGACAGCATGTCCCGCAGTTGCTGCTCCGAATACGCTTGACCGGCTTCGGTCCCCAGCAGCATATTCAGGGAAAAAAGGGCCGGAAAAAGAGGCCCGTCCATGGAATTGTTGAGGATAAATTCATGAATGATGATAATTCCCCCGGGCTTTAGCGCGGCAACAGCCTTTTGGACAATCTGGTGGCAGCCATCCGGACCTTCGCCATGCAAAATGTGTGAGAGCCAGGCGGCATCATAGCGGCCTTTAATCTCATCTTTTAGATAATTACCCGCCTGAAAATCAATTCGATCTGAGAGTTCGAAGCGTTTGATGGTCTGTTCGGCAAACGGCCGGGTTGTGGGCAGGTCGAAAACGGTGGCCTTTAGGTCAGGATTGTGGCGGCAAAAATGAATGGCATAGGTGCCGGGGCCACCTCCCAGGTCGAGCAAATGCCGGCGGGCGGAGATATCAATCTCTGGAATGAGCATCGGCGCCATGTTCATGGCCATGTTGAACATGCCCATTAAAAAACTTTCCCGCCATTCTTCATCTCTGAAGGAGGAACGCTGCCGAATTGGTTTTCCCGTCTGAACGGACACATCCAGCTGAGCCCACGATTCAACCAGATGGTGGTGGTGCATTATGATATTGCCAAGATATTGCGGGGATTTTTTGGAAAGAAAGGCTTCGCTCGACGGGGAGTTCGCGTATTGATCTCCTGCTTTTGCCAGCAGCTCCATAGCCACCAGCGCATTCAACAGGCGTTGGACTGCGTCAGGCGCAACTTTGAGTCCTGCCGCCACTGCATCGGCAGACACGTGTTTATCGCCCAGGAAGGTAAACACGTCAAGCTTAATTGCCGCATGCAGCGTAAAGGTTTTCCAGAAATATCCGGAAAGTTCAAGAAGTTCGCCGGGGTGCCATTTTCGGTTCACCATGGTTGCCGATTTTTACTGCGATTTCGCTTTAGGGGGTCCTTCTCCCTTTGCCATGCGTGCCTCTTTTTCTTCGTCCGGCAGCATTTCCCATGCAATCCGCTCGGATGGCAGGGTCCAAAAAGGTGTGCCATCTTTGGTCAGGCGGACTTTAATAATATCCGTGTTCGGATCTTTTTTTATCTTTGAGGCCATAAATACATCTTTGCCGTTGATTTCCGCCCATACGCCTTTAATTTTGATGCGTTCATTTTTCTTGAGCTTGATATCACTGGGTTTACGAAACCAGGTCGGGCAAAGATGAACTTCAATCACTTCGGCGCCTTCGAGCACTTCGACAACAGTGGCCGGTGACATGCCCGGCATGGGGATGACTTCCTTGGCCCTTAAAAACCAGGCCCTGATTTTTTCAAATTCCCGAACATCGTAGTGACTGTTATACTCACTGCCAGCCTCCCAGCCTTTCATCAGCTTTGGATCCACATCTCCGGCATGCGCCACCATGAAAAATGCGA
>JAHEIW010000378.1 GCA_024639185.1 Deltaproteobacteria bacterium
GCGATATTTATAAAGGCGGGATTATGGATAAAACAAGGATGTGCGAAGCCGCTTCGCGGACGGGCCGGCACGATAGCCCGTTATGGGTATAGTATTCAAGGCTGCTATTATAAATGATTGGCAAAAAGCCGCTTAGTGGATTTGTATAGCAACGATTTAAGATAAAGTGTGTGGTAATTATTCTCATCAGAAGCTTCTTTTGGGCTATTGCGCTATGGATGGATGGTATTTTTTACTCAATTAGGGCATAGCTATCCTGTAGTTTTCAAACAGAGAACATATCAGACTCATCCACTAAGCCGCTACAGCACTCAGATAGTTTGGTGCTCGTGCACGGTAGCTGGGCAATTCTACTATTAATTGCATTTTACCTTTATTGCAGCAAGGACAACTTGTGATGTCGATGCCGGTAAGCTGCAGCATCATTTCTTCAAGCGAGGCTTTCATTTTTAACAGTTGCGTGGGCAATTTTAACAACCTGCGAATGGTTTTCAAGTTAGCGTTTCGGTTACGATTGGCTAAAAAGCCATAATGTCTGATTCTGACAAATCCCTTAGGCAGGCTGTGCAGCAAAAACCTTCGGATAAACTCCACGGCGCTGATGGTGATCGACTCGATGCGATTTTTCTTTCGGTCTTTGGCAGTAAAGGTCACCATGCCGTCTTTAAGCGACTTGATACGGCTGTTTGCAATCGTCACCCTGTGGGTGTAGCGTGCCAGGTACTCAAGGACATGTTCGGGGCGTTTGACCGGATTGCGCACGCTGACCACCCATGTTTTTGCAAAAAGTGTGTTTTTGAGTTTTTTATACTTATGGCCGGCAAGTCTGAGTTTGTTACTCTGGCAGGCCAGGCTCATTTGCTGGATGAACTTACCCCGGAAGACCAGTGATAATGCCTGTTGGTTAAAAAGATAGTCACCGGTGGATGCGATAAAGCGTTTAGAATCTTTTGACACAACCCCACCAGCAACCAGGCAGTGCAGATGGAAGTGGGCCTTGAGCTTTTGGTCCCAGGTGTGTAAGATGGCCAAAAAGCCCGGTGTGCCGTTAAGCTCATTTTTGCCAAAAGTCAGAAGCGTTTTGGAAGCGGCGGCAAACAGACAGTTGAGCATCACTTTTTTATTGTTTAAAATGATGGCGTTGAGTTCATGGGGCAAAGTAAAGACGACATGGAAGTAGCTGAGCGGTAAAATTTCGTCTTTTCTTTTCTCCAGCCACCGTTCGCGTGGCATGTGCTGGCATTTGGGACAGTGGCGATTTCGGCAGGAGTGATAGATAATGCGCACGGTGCCGCAGTTATCGCAGCGCTCGATATGGCCGCCCAGATAAGCGGTGCGACAGTTTAAAAGATCAGATACAATTTTTTTATGTTGTGGCCATAAGCGGTATTGGTTTTTATAGTCACCAATATGTTTGTGTAGAATATGGGCCAGTTCCAGTGGTTGTTTTTTATCTGCTATGATTTGGGCCATCGGTGCTGTCCTCCTTTTTTGCATGTTTTGTATCAATCAGATCCAAAGGAGATGGGATCTTTGACAGAGTTTCGCGGCTCACATGCAGATAGATCATGGTGGTGGACAGCCTCGTATGGCCCATCAACACCTGGATTTTTCTGATATCGTATCCGGCCTCCAAAAGATGGGTGGCAAAGCTGTGGCGCAGGGTGTGAATGCCGGCGCCATTTTTAACACCGGCTTTTTTTCTGGCGTTTTCGTAAACGCATCTGAGCGATTCATAAGATAGAGGTTGTCCCTTTTTAGGCTTATAGGATGAAGCAAACAGGTAGGTTTTGGGTCGGCATGTTTTGTAGTAACCACGAAGTTCTTTGAGAAGTTTTATGGACAACAGGCTGTAGCGGTCCTTGCCGCCTTTTCCGCCCTGGACTTTGATGAGCATTTTGTTGGATTCGATGTGTTTGGGCTTTAAGGCAATCACCTCGCTGGCCCTTAAGCCTGCCGAATAGGTGGTCATGAGCATCAGACGGTGTTTGATATTTTTGGGGGTGCAGATTATTTTCCAGATGTCTTGTTGGGTAAGTACGCAGGGCAGCTTTCTTACTTTTTTGCGAGCCCGGTAGTCAATGCGGGTGTGTTGGCCAGTGACGTTATTGTAGAAAAAGCGCAGTCCGGTCAAAACGCAGGCACAGCTGTTGGGGGCATTGCCTTTTTCGTTTTTCAGATACAGCAGATAATTTTCGATCATAACTTTGGTGATCTTTTCGGGGGATTTGCGATAGTGTCTGGCAAGTCCGGTGACCGCTGCCAGGTAAGCCTTTTGGCTATGGTTGGAAAGATTTTTAAGTTCCATGGCCCTGATCATCTTCTCACGTAAATTACTCATGTCATACCTCCTTGGTTTAGGGTTAAAACAACTTGGAGGTATTTTACATGATCAGGGAAAAAGAAACGACCAATGAGCAAGGTTGGTGTTATAGGCTAAAAAATGCGGGCGGGAGGGCTACCGCGAAGCGGTTTCGTC
>JAHEIW010000138.1 GCA_024639185.1 Deltaproteobacteria bacterium
ACCGGTGGTCTGGTGGGCGGTGTGGCCGGCGGCTGGGTATCGGCCATGCTGATCAAACACACACCGCTGCAAACACCGGATCTTTTGCTGACCGCTGCGGCCATCATCGGCATCATCTTTGCGTTAACCTGGCTGATGGGGCGCGTGGGTATTTACTGTGAAGTGGAGCATGTTGTTCGCCCCCATCAGAAGGCCGGTGGCGGCTGGCGCATTCTGGGTCACAGCCGCTATTTGTTGCTGATTGCGACCATCTTACTGTTGGCGCAGCTGGCCTCTCCGCTGGTGGAGTATCAGTTTTTAAATACGGTTGAAAGCGCCTACCCGGAGCGCGAGGCGCGCACCGCCTTCTTATCTCTGTTTTTCAGCGTATTGGGCATTATGTCGATCGGCGTCAACTTAGGGATCACGCCCCTGGTGCATCGTTATCTGGGAGCAATCGCCGGGTTGCTGGTACAGCCGCTGATGATTTTTATTTTTTCGTGGTGTTTTTTTCTGCAATCAACGCTTTTTTTCAGCAGTGCCGCCAAAATCAGTGATCGGGCGCTTTCCTATTCCATCAACCGGGCCTCCAAAGAGCTGTTGTACGTGCCGCTCGATTCAGTCCTGCTCTATCAGGCCAAAGCCTGGATCGACATGTTCGGCTACCGCCTGTTTAAGGTCTCCGGTTCGGTGGTCATCCTGCTGTTCACCCAATGGCTGCCCTTCAGCGTCAGCGTACCCCAGCTGAGCTGGTTTACCGTCTCCATCTGCGCCGTCTGGGTGGCGATTATATTTGTGCTGCGACTGGATTATCAGGTGGCCTGCGAGGCATCAGCAGGCAGATGACAGAAGACAGATGTCAGATGGAAAAACTGGAAAGCCAAACGACCTTTCTGTCTTCTGTTATCTGTTTTCTGACCTCTGGGGTTTAATTGCCGTACTCCTTGAAATACGCATCCGGATCGGATTGCAACTGCGTTAACCGGTAACGGTAGCGGCCGATGATGGCCTGTTTGCTGCGCATATTGGCATACGTTTTCGGCGGGAGTTGTTCCAGCCAGGCGATTTTTTCCTGCAGTTTTTCCGCTTCCGCCGCAATACGCTCCTGGCCGGACGGCGGTTTTTTTGTGGGAGCTGCCTTTGGGGGGGAGGCGGCCTCGGTCTGATCCAGCTGTTTGATAACGGTTTCTATGTTTGTTTCGTTTATGACTTCCTTTAGCGCATATGCGGACGGGTCAGACTTTATTTCAGGAGCTGTTTTAACGGGAATCCCTCGTTCGCTTGGTGGGTCGTGGCTGTAATGTTTGACACCGTTTTCATCGGTCCACGAATAAATTTCGGCCAGAACGTCGGAACCGATCAGCGCACTCATCATAAGTATGATAACAAGCGTGATGGATTTCATTCCTTCTCCATTAACCTACGTTAAAACGGCACGGTTGTGTCAGCCATCTTATCTGCAATATTAAATGATGACAAATCTGTCTTTAGGTGTCAAATATAACGAGGGGTTTACGTGAAATTAAATGCGTCACTTTTTGGTTTGGAGGGGACATTATGGTCAAACTTTTGTCAATAGCGGAGTGAATTATCAGTCCCGCCTATGGCGGGATTTGAATGCTTTAGGGGGCGTTGCGAAAGTACCGCCCTTAACCTCAACGTAGCTGATGAACCCGACTTTGATCTTGCAGTGAACCTGTGATTTTAGATTTGATTGCTGTATTTTTGTTACGCCCCCTTGTGCATGAGTTTGCGCGATGCAATCGCTGATTATTTGCGCAGCGATCTGATTTAGCAAACAACCGGTACTTCAATCATTAAATTTTAGCCTGATCACACAATTCATTTTTGTTCTAATCTTTTTCTCGAAAATAAAAATGCGATGACACTCAATGCGTTTGACTGGGCCATTATCATTGTCTACCTGATAGGGATGATCGGCTTAAGCTTTTATCTGGCCCGCGGACAAAAATCCGATCGCGATTATTACCTGGGGGGTAATAAAACGTCACCGTTGCCCATTGCGCTGTCGACCATGGCCACCCAGTGTTCGACCAACAGCCTGCTGGGGGCTCCGGCCTTTGTGGCCTTTGCGGCCGGCGGCGGGCTCATCTGGCTGCAGTTTGAGCTGGCGTTACCCTTGGCCATGATTGCGCTAATGGCTGTGATCTTTCCGCTGCTCAGGGGCATGAATCTGATTTCGGTCTACGCCTACCTGGAAAACCGTTTTGATGCCCGCACGCGCACCATTGTCAGCATTTTTTTTCAATTTATCCGTGCCTTTGGTACCGGCGTTACCGTTTACGGCATCTCTTTGGTCCTGATGCTGTGCCTCAACCTGCCGTTCTGGGCAGCGGTGCTGATGCTGGGGGGCATCACGATTGTCTATGATGTGCTCGGCGGCATGAAAGCGGTTATCTGGTCGGATGTGATTCAAATTGTGGTGCTGTTTGGTGCCATTGTAGCGGCCATCATTGTGGCGGTTCAGCTGGCCGGTGGCATTGCGGTGGTTTTTGACCAGCCGGCCAGGCTGCGGGCGGTTAATTTCAGCAGTCACGGTTTGGCGGATGGCCAGACCTTTGCGTTCTGGCCCATGCTGATCGGCGGATTTTTTTTATACCTTTCCTACTATGGCTGCGACCAGACCCAGGCCCAGCGGGAGCTTTCCACCCGCAGTGTGGCGGATACCAACCGGGCCCTTTTTTTAGACGGCATGATGCGCTTTCCGCTGGTCTTTTCCTACTGTTTTTTGGGTTTGTGTCTGGGGGCTTACGTCCTGTTGCACCCGGATTTTGTTTCCGCGTTGCCGCTGACCGCAAAGGGTGAACCCAATTACAATGTGGCTGTGCCCATTTTTGTCCTGAGACATTTTCCCCACGGCCTGATCGGGCTGGTTATGGTGGGGTTGTTTGCCGCCGCCATGTCATCTTTGGACTCCACTCTCAACGCCCTCTCAGCGCTGAGCATGCAGGATATCGTCAAGCGCCACCTTAAAATAGATCTGTCAGGGCGCAAGGAGCTGATCATATCCAAATTGCTGACTGTGTTTTGGGGGTGCGTGTGTTTGTTTTTTGCATTTTTTGTGGGCGGTATTGCCGATACAATTGTTGAATCCATTAACAAAATCGGCTCGTTGCTTAACGGCCCCCTGCTGGCTGTCTTTCTGATGGGTATGCTGACGCGTCGCATCAATGGGCAGGGTGCCACCGGCGGTTTGCTCGTCGGATTTGGCGTCAATCTATTATTGTGGCGATTCGCGCCGACGATATCCTGGCTGTGGTGGAATGTCATCGGTTTTTTTAGCGCCTATGCTATGGGCTATCTGATCAGTCTGGCATTTGCAAAGCCGGATTCCGCTAAGTTAAAAGGCACGCTTTTTCAACGCCTGCCCGGCCGAACCCAAAGCCGGCAGAAGCGCTGGGGGCCATATTATATTACCTTAGCGCTTTACAGCGCAGGGATTTTGGCGTTGCTGGTGTTTCTGACGTACGGGTAAAAGCAATTGGAGTATTGGAGTAATGGAGTTGTTTACAATTTAGATTTTAGAATTCTGATTTTGGATTTATAGATATACTGCCAGAGTGCGCGCGTGACCGTTTAACTTTTCAATCCGCACTCCAAAATCCAGAATCTAAAATCAGAAAGGTTTAGATATTATAATTATCCTTTATCGGCTCTTCCTTTGAAGCGGTTGCCCTTTCAGTCGTCTGTTTTTGGGGGGTGTCACCTTCGGTTTGATCACAAGTGTTGTGAGCGCCTTCGAACACCGTGACTTCACAATCCAGTTCTTCTTTATAATCAGATTTATCTTTGCTCATTTTTTTCTCCTTTTTCTGGCTTTTGGCAACAGGTCTGTTGCGGCCGGCAACGAACCGAAGCATAGCGTCGTTAACCGTTAACCGATAACATAGGTACGATCCAGGATAAGTAAAATGAGCGGATGGGGTTAGGAAATTCGGATTCAATCAGACGGTGAGCGTAATAGATGCCTTTTCCGGCAACAGCGGCTGTGGGTGTTTTTGAGAACCCTGTCGCTCATGCCGATTTTGCCAATATCATGCAACAAGCCGCCCAACCGGATGCTTTCAACAGCTTTGGGGGGCAGGTGGATCCGCTCTGCCAGACGACGGGCATAAATGGCAACTCGCTGACCGTGTTGCCGGGTATAGGGATCTTTAATTTCCAGAACAGCCGCGATAGATGACATGTGGGGTGTCTGTGGTGTCGTCTCGAAGTGCGATCTGGTGATATATTTAATATATCGGTTCAAAATACGTTTAAGGTCTTGTTATTGATAAAATTGGATTTTTGAAAATCGGAGCGAGGGATATATTCGAATGCCGCGGCGCTGTCAACAAAAAAAGCGCCACAGAAAAAATACACATACCCGTATGAGGTGAGGAATCAGAAGAAGGCCGATGGATTCCGCATTGAATCAGGTTGACTGTTTTGTAAACCGCAACACCCGCTTGACGTACTGCCGGGTTTCCGGATAGGGAACCCGGCCGTTATACTTGATAACAGCTCCCGGTCCGGCATTGTAGGCTGCCAGTGCCTTTCTGACATTTCCGCCAAATCGATCCAGCATCCAGCGCAAATATTTTGCGCCGCCATCGATATTTTGTTCGATATTAAATATATCCGTAACGCCCAGCTCTTTGGCGGTGGCAGGCATCAACTGCATCAGTCCTTTGGCACCCGCGCGTGATACCGCATTGACCTGAAAATTTGATTCAGCCCGAACAACGGCTGTGATCAACCCGGTCGGCAGGCTGTATTTTGCGGCTGCTTTTTGAATACATTCCTCAATTCGATCGCGCTCGGTCAAAGCGGACCGAACAGGTTGTTTTTTAGGCGCCGGTTTTTTAGCCGCCTCAATGGTTATAACGCCGGGTTCGCTCTGTGGAGGGCTATTTTTAACCAGGGCCGTTGGTGACGATCGCGCCGGAATTCGATTCAAGCTGTTCTTTTTTATAGTATTTATTGTTGGTAGCGGGGGCGCTTTAAAGCGTGATTTTGAGATAACCGGGTGAGCCCGGTAATCGGCAATGGTTAATCCACGGGTTTTATATTTGCGGTTTAAAGAGCTGGATTGGACGCCAGAAAGGATATTTTTAAAATGAGACTGTCGGGTAACCGCATGGCGATTCGACGCCGAAGGACGATAACCCTTTAGGTTTTCGAACATCCTGCGACCGGAATGCTGCTGAATTGAGAACAGATTGTTATATGCCATATCGCTGCTCATTTATCCGTAACGGTCCTTTGGCTATCCTTCCCAGAAACAGCAATATCCGTTCCAAATATGCGAATTATTGAAAAATATAATAATTTAAAATATTTAAGTGAATATCTGTAGTGCTGGCGGGTGGCTCGTACAGAAAAATTTGCCTGTTGTCATGCCGGTGAACATCCGGAAACGCATTTTGGCGGGTTAAGGTGCGTGTGCGGTAACAGGATTATTGTAAGAGCAGGTCTGATATAACCACTATAAACTGCATAGGATCCACATAAGCCCCGTTAATTTTTACGCCCCAGTGCAGGTGGGGGCCGCTGACCCGGCCGGTGGCCCCGCTCAGACCGATTTGATCGCCTCTGGCGATGTGCTGGCCGGCCCGGACCTGAATTTTGCTTAAATGCGCATAATTGGTGAAGATGCCATTGCCATGATCCACGATGACGATATTACCGGAATAAAACAGGTTTTGGGCCAACCTGACGATTCCTGAGTTGGATGCATAGACGGGTGTGCCCGTTTTGGCGCGTAGATCCGTGCCGCGGTGGTAGCTTTGAAGCTCACCGTTGAACAGCCGTTGGTTTCCGAATACGCTGGTCGTATTGCCGGTCAATGGCTTGACGAAATTTCCGTACCAAAGGCGGTTGTGATTGCTGCTGGCATAGATGCGGCCGATCTTTTTTTTTTCGGCTTTGATGCGTTGCAGGTCTTTGGGGCTCGGGCTTACATGCTTCGGTGCTACTTTTAAGGCTTCCTTTTTGTAATTACCCTCGATAATTTGCAATGGCATGCTCTGGGAGTGTTGGCGGCCTTCGGAATCCGTCCATTGCAGGTCGATGATCGTTTTTTGCGGTTTTTTGCCGATCGGAATCCCCACCAGGCCGCAATAAATCCCCTGGGCTTTGACCGGGTGCTGGAAAAGGGTAATTTCGTTTTGCTCGAATCGGGCCTTCAGGCCGGTTGTAAACGGATCTTCATTGCGCAAATCGACCTCAATAACCGTCACCTGCCCATTGGCCACTTTTGCCACTGAAAGGCGGGCAACGGCAGTCGGCTTGTTGGCTTTGGTTTCCGTCCCTGCCCCAGCACACCCAGGCAATACTATACAAATGACACCTACCATCAGGAGTCCTAAGGTCTTATATGACTTGAGTAAACCAAATCTCATGATCAAAGCATATCAGCTAAGCTGAAATTAGAATAGTGATAATTAAAAGAATCGTATATAGGATCCTAAGAATAAATAATTATCCCTCCAGTCAAATCGGCTGGAGGGATAGTTGTTTTCAGCTGCTCTGGGGCTTAAGTCAGGTAAAAACTGTTTTTTAGCCTTTGATGATTCTAGGCAACATCATCTGATGCTGCGGGCAAATCGATTTCGGGTTTTGATAGGCCGCTCCGGCAAAGGCCATCAGATACTGGCGAATTTCGGTCATTTTGGCAACCTCATCCACCATACCATGCTGGGCGCAGTAGGTGGGCCTGGAATAGTCATGATATTCCTTGACCAGCTTGTTCATTTCCTCAATGATCGGTTCCAGCGGTCTTCCGGCTGCTTTTTCTTTGACCAGCCGGCGCGAAAAACTGGCTGCTGCCGCAGTTTCGCCATGCATCACGTAGATTTCAGTGGCGGGCGTGCCCAGGGTAAAGGCATTATGGCGGTTGGCCGTCGGCCCCCCCATGATATAGTGCGCGGCAGCGGTACCTTTTCTGAGCAGTACCAGCATCATGGGCACATCGGTTTGCTGAATGGAATATATCAGGGCCTGACCCAATCCCAGCAGTTCGGCTTTTTCGGCGATGTCGCCCACATCGATGCCACTGGTATCCTGAAACCAGATAACGGGCACCCGATCTCGGCCGCAGTGGGTGACAAACTCATTCATTTTAATGAGTCCCTGGCGATAGAGTTTGCCGCCGATGCCGGCATAATCGGCATATTCGGGATAATCCTCACCGAAAAAGCCCTGGCGATTGCCGATTACGCCCATGAGGTATCCGTCCACTTTAACCAATCCGGTGTAGACCTCGGGGCCGTAATCCGGCCGGTACTCCATGTGCTCGCTGCCGTCAACCAGGCGTGCCAGGATCTCGTCAAAATTATACATGGCCTTCTGATTAAAAGGCAGCAGGTGATAAAGATCCTCCTGAGGAAAGCGCGGCTCTTTGGGTTCCGCCACCCGGAAAAATTTCGGATTATAGGCCGGCATGTCCTTCATATATTCTTTGATACCGTCTAAGACCTCTTCTTCTTTTTCAAAGACATAGCGGAAAAATCCGGTCTCATCATAATGAATTTTAGTCGATCCCGGCGGTTCGACTTTGAATTGTTTGGCAGCTGAAATCAGCTGTTCAGCACCGTCTAGGTCAAAGTAGCCTTTGGGTGACATGCCGCTTAAAATTCCGCCACCGCCCACTGCAATATTACAGTCTTTATGGGCAAAAAGGATGGTGGGGCTGATGCCCTGGTATCCACCGCCGGCCGGGTTGGTGCCGTAAATGGCGGCCAGAATCGGTACAGCGGCCTGATTGAGCTCGGCATGCCGGAAAAAGGTCGTGCCGGAGCCGCGGCGATCGGCATAGAATTTTTCCTGCTCGGTCAATTTGACACCGCTGCAGTTGACCAGCCATACCAGTGGTATATTCAAGCGCTTGGCCAGGTCGGTGCAGCGAAACACATTTTCAGCCTGCCCGGGTATCCAGGCCCCTGCATAGACTTTGTTGTCGAAACCGATAACAACTGCCCATTTGCCTGAAATTTTGGCAAGGCCATCGATCACGTTGGTGGTGCCTTCTGAGTTGTCTTCCGGGTTGTACAGGGTATGCAAGGGATTCCAGGTGCCGGGGTCCACCAGGTACTCCAGGCGCTGCCAGACGGTCAACTGACCGCGGGCGTTGATCTTTTCGGTTGGCATTCCGGCGTTCTTCACCTTTTCGATGGCTTCGGCAACCTGGGCTTCGACTTCCTTTATTTGCTTAACACTGACCTCGGTGCTTTTAAACTGACCGGGCTTAAGCTCTTGTCCAAATTCCTTCATTTTTTCAAAATAGGGTCTCATGTTCCTCCTCCATGTTACGTAGTCATATTTCCAAATTTTTGTCACCTGTTCCATATACGAAGGAGGTATACACGTCAAGGCCAGAAGTGCACTATTTGAGCTTGACAAGCGCCTCACCTTAAAGTATCAAACGGTTCGAGTGAACTCACCGTTTCAGTTTTCGGGGAAAGCCAAGCTCAAGTTGAAAATTGGAATAAGAGCAAATCCTCTCGCCAAGACGCAAAGGCGCCAAGAAAAGCTAAAAACCCTTCACATCCAGACCATCCTTTGCAGCCTTAGCGGCTTTGCGTGAGGCTAATTTTTTTTAAAGTCAGAATTATTGAAGGGAGGACGGAATGGCAACTGAAATTTTGGCACCGATGCCCGGGACAATTATCAATATACTTGTGAATGAGGGTGAAGAAGTTTTGGAATATCAGGAGGTGATCATCCTCGAAGCCATGAAAATGGAGAATGCCATCCCGTGTCCAGAAGCCGGTAAGATTAAGGAAATAAAAGTTAAGGTAGATGACAAAGTGGCGACCAATCAGGTGCTGATGGTCCTTGAATAAAACACCTTTCAGCAACTGTACCCGCAAGATTTGATTAAAGGCCCGACTGACGATGCCGTTCGGGCCTTTTATTTTAGCGCAACTTTCTTATAACCACGATATCACGAAAATAAAATGCACCCAATTTTTGCTTTCCTATTTTGTGCCTTCGTGATTACATATCCTTTTTCAGTCGATCTAATCTACCAAAGAGGCCGCAGTGTTAGGTCCCATTTTCACCAATTTACTGGCCAACCGTAGAAAGCCCCGGCTGGCCAAA
>JAHEIW010000379.1 GCA_024639185.1 Deltaproteobacteria bacterium
CGGCTATAAACCAATCATCCAGAGAGCCGTCAAAAGGATTTCGTTTCGTTTACAAATGCATAACAATTTTGCTGGAGAATCTAACCTTTGACATTCACAAAGAGTGGTACCGAGAAAATGAGAGGCATACCGGCTAAGGTTGAATGCTCAGGACTAATAAAAATTAAAGGCTATTTGTTTCGAGGTCTGGAGAGGGCTTTCAATTTACTTTTATCTCCAGACACTAAGGCCTCCTTCTTTGCCCGAGACCAGCGCTTAACCTGTGCCTCGCGTTGGCGAGTTTTTGTAAAGGAATCGTGTTTTTCCGAATAAACGAGTGCTATGGGAGGGTCTAAAGAGGTGGTTCTACCCGCCTCACCAGCACGATGCTTTGCATAGCGTTTTTCTATGTTTTTTGTTGCGCCAATGTATAGAGAACCAGATTGAAGTTTCAGAATATAAAAATAGGCTGACATTAGTTAAAACCATTATAAGGCGATGAATCAAAGTTAATGGATCGTCTGACTGGCCCTTCGACGGATTCGACAAGCTCACCGCAGGCAGGCTCAGAGCCATTTAACCCCAAAAGGGCCTACGAAATTTAGGTGTAGGCCCTTTTGGGGTTAAATGGCTGGGGGACCAGGATTCGAACCTGGGTTAACGGGGCCAGAACCCGTCGTCCTGCCGCTAGACGATCCCCCAGCAAGGTGTAATCTTTAATTAATACATAAGGTATCGGATCGGTCAAGTCAAATTTTCGGTATGCGCATGGTGAATGGGTCGAATAGTTAAATGGTTGATTGGTTAAACGGTCAATTAATCAATGAACGCATTCCTTTTTGCACGATTTGGCTACTTACTATTTTCGTTTTTCCTTTTTTTGAGATATTTTATATAACCATTTAGCAAACGAATAGCACTTTAAATTTTCGCAATCATATTATCGAAATAATTTTCCTCTATGTACTCACACTCTAAGGCGGTATCCATCTGATTCATCAGTTCATAAAGAGATCCCCTTGATTGTCTGCAAAATTGGATATTTTCTTGATAGTGGTATCTTCCATAACCCTCGGCAATACAATCGGTTGCAGATCTGGATGAACGTATCATCTGGTCACATAATCTATATTTTTCATCTTTCGGGAACGTCTTGCACAAATTCCATATTTCAGCCCTTATAATTTTACAGACTTGCCACACCTCAAGGTCTCTAAAATCCCCATATTTCTTATTTTCTTTTTCCATTAATTATCTTCTTCATTAAAAAAATTAACCATTCAACCATTTGACAAATCAACCATTTAACCAATCAACGAATTTTCGATTTAACTTTTATCCTGAATAAATCGGATAGCCTTTTTAAGCCTCGAAATGACCTTGTCCTTACCGATGATGGCCGCTACTTCGAATATACCGGGGCTGGCGGTTCTACCCGTCAGGGCCACCCGCACCGGCTGGGCGATTTTGCCCAGCTTGAGTCCGGTCTGATCCATGACCGTCTTAAAAACGGTTTCCAGATTTTCCTCTGAAAAAGTGTCCAGGCGTTTAAATTGCGTCAATAGTAATTGCAGGGCCTCAAGCACAGCCGGTTTTAAAAATTTCCTGGCAGCCTTTTCTTCATAGTCAATGTCTTCGGCAAAATAAAACAATGCGCTTTGCGCCATTTCGTCCAGGGTTTTGCTGCGGGCGTGCAGGGTCTCGATGACCTTGACCAGGAGTTCATTGTCCTCAACGGCGGCACCGTGGCGTTTTAAAAAAGGCTTAAGCAGCGCCACGAGCGCCTTCGCCGGAGTGGCCCGGATATGGTCGGCATTCAACGCCAGCAGTTTTTCGGAATCAAAAACCCCGGCGGAGCGTCCGATGTGTTCCAGGTCAAACACCTCAATCAATTCCTGGCGCGTAAAAAATTCCTGATCACCGTGCGACCAGCCCAAGCGCACCAGATAGTTGAGCATGGCATCCGGCAGGTAGCCCATGTCGCGATAGGCCGATACCGATACGGCCCCGTGTCGCTTGCTGAACCGGCTTTTATCGGTTCCCAGCACCATGGGAACATGGCCGTAAACCGGCAAGGAGCCATCCAGTGCTTTGTAAACCAGAATTTGTTTGGGAGTGTTCATGACGTGATCATCGCCGCGGATCACTGTATTGACCTGCATGGTCATGTCGTCGATAACCACCGCAAAATTATAGGTGGGGATGCCGTCGCTGCGGCAGACGATAAAATCATCCAGTTCATCGTTTTGAAAAACGATATTGCCCTTGATGACATCTTCAACCACGGTGGTGCCACTTAAGGGCGCTTTTAAGCGGATGACCGCATCCGAGGATTTCGGCAGCCCCTTATCGCGGCAGGTGCCGTCATATTTGGGTTTACCGCCGGCGGCCATGGCCTTCTCACGCATGGCGGTAATATCATCGGGTGAACAGGTGCAATAATACGCATGACCGGAATCAATCAGGCGCTCTAAATATTGATT
>JAHEIW010000043.1 GCA_024639185.1 Deltaproteobacteria bacterium
GGCTAAAAAATTCTTGACGGTTACCGGGGCCTGCTCCGCATACAGCTCGAGCACTATTTTGCCTTTGGATGTTTCCAGAACCACTTTAGGGTTATCGCCGGCAGCCGCCGAAAAAGCGACGCCCAGCAAAACAATCGCAATGATGGATAAGCGTTTCATGCTGCCTCCTATCGACTTTTTAACGTTTTATCGAGGGTTAACCGAAACCATCAACAATTCAGATCTTAAACCTTAAATTCGATGGGTTCAAATCATTTTGATCAAAAAATAGCGATTGCTTCTGAAAAACAAAGATATCGCCAATCAGCATATGGCGTGAGCCGTTTCCGGCACACCGGCAACGGACGCAGCCTAAAGCCAAATAGTGTCTCCTGTCAATGGTTGCTAGGCAAATTTTGCATGCCAATTGCGTCTCAAATGATCTTAATATACTGAAATTAATCTATAATTAATTTGGCATAGTAACTGCACATTGAAAATCGGATACGCGTATCGAACCCCACAGGAGGAATATACCGTGCTCAAAAAATTGCTGCTACCCGTTGGCCTGCTATTTTTTATCATTATGTCGGAAAGTATCATCGATGGCACCTCAATTGTCATGAACCTAAAAAGCGTTCTGCTGGTGACCGCCGGTACGCTTTTAAGCGCATTTATCGCCTATCCCCTCAAAACCTTCAGAGACCTGTGCAAAAGCCTCATGGTGGTTTTCAAACAGCAGGAAACCGATGGCGAGTTGCTGGTCAGACAACTGGAAAGGCTGGCGCTCATCTGGCGCCGTTCAGGTCTGGTGGCGCTTGAAAAAGAGCGCAAAGGGGTTGATAACGTTTTTCTACGAAAGGGGATCGAACTGGTGGTTGACGGATATGATCGCTATGACATCCGCAACATCATGGAAAAGGACTATGAGCTTTACTTTTCGCGTAAAGAGTCGCAGGTCAATATCTTAAACACCCTCGCCAAGCTGGCTCCGGTATTCGGCTTTGTGGGCACCATCCTGGGTTTGATCAATGTGCTCAATAGTATGGAAGATCCAGCCATGATCGGAAAGGGCATGGCGCTGGCATTATTGACCACGCTTTACGGCATATTGCTGGCCAATTTTCTGTTCTTTCCGCTGTCAAAAAAGCTGTCCGAATACACCAAGGCAGAGGCAACGGTTTTAAACATCATAATGGTAGGGATCATGGATATTGCCGCGCAAAAAACGTCCAAATCCATTTCCCACCGTCTCAATTCTTATCTTGACGTCAATCACATCAGCCGTATGCACAAGCCGATAAAAGAAAAACCGCCCGTACAGACAACACCCCAGATGCAGGTTCAGTAAAACTGCCAGAGGTGAGGCACAGACATGGCAGATTCAAAAGAAAACACGCTTAAGCGGCGGCTTGAGTTTTCCGAACAAAAAAGAGGACTGCTGCAGAAGCGGTTATCATCTTTTAGCGTTGAGGAAGATACGACCCTGTGGAGCTTTGTCGATCTGATCACGCTGCTGTTGATTCTGTTTATTTTATTTTATTCGCATGCCATCACCCGTAAAGCGACTGCAAAAAGTGACGCTGCCGTGCCGCTGCAGGCATCTGAGACCCAAACTCAGGATGCGTCTTTGGAGCAGTTGCGCCGCCAGGTTATGCAAACCGTCTCTTCAGAAGATAGAAAAGATTTTGCAGTGCGCTGGGACCAAAAGCGACTGGTGATGGTGATGGGTGAAAAAATCGCCTTTGATGTGGGCGATGCCAACCTGCTATCGGATATTCAACCGGCCTTAAAGCAGATCGCCGGATTCATTTCTTCTCAAAAGGGCTATAAAGTCGCTGTGGCCGGCCACACCGACGATGTACCCATTAGCACCCGACAGTTTCCCACCAATTGGGAACTGTCGGCCATTCGGGCCGTTAATGTGGCTAAATTTCTTATCGGTCATGGGGTTCATCCCCGACGCGTATCAATCGAAGGCTATTCGGCCTACCGCCCGCTGCAGCCCAACAGCAACCCCCAGAATCGCCAGGCCAATCGACGTGTTGAGATCACCCTGGTCAAAGACTAAAGTCGCAATCCAATCTTATTTGTTCATAACGGGCAGCAATTTCTCTGTGACTTCAATTAGTGGCTCTTTAGATTCTCGTAAATGTCATTGATAATTTTCTCGGATGCCACTGACATGGCCTGGCTCATGGCTTTGGCGAATGCCTCCGGGTTTCCGCGTTCGCAGGGCTTGCTTATTGGGTAGGTTTTCTGGAAACGGATTTGTTTATCCATATCCGGTTCATGTGCTGCCATTAGAACAATGCTGAGCGCCAAAACCGCCTGACAGCCATCTTTGGTGTCGGATTCTAAAAATTCGTCTACGCTGCCCTCCAGCAGATAGGCATATGGCAATTTGCTGCGGCGGGTCACAACCGCCTTAAAAAGTTGGGATTGCTGCATGTCCCGGGCTAAAAAATAGGTGACGGTTGCTCCGGGATTGGTGCGCCACTTGTGGTAGGTGTACGCTGCTCTCTTGTATGACCGGTCGCGGTAGATGATTTTATGGGTGTTATAGATGGGTCTAACACTGAACTGTTCGACCTTGATGACCTCGTCAAGGGGCTGATGATCACCGATACGCGGCGGATCATATTCAAGGCTGTAATAATCAATTTTGTTGCTGGGCTGTTTAAGATCAAGGCAGGCACTAAAAAGCAGTGCAAGACCCATCCATAAAACACAACATATCTGAGTGCGTGTCATCGATCATCTCCCATTATTCACTAACACTATCAGCATTGCGGGATCGCGGGGGCTCGCCAAACAACAATTGTGACGGGTGGTCGGCCAGCAATTCCATAAGCTGGTTCAGATTTTGACTGGCCAATTCCAGATTCTGCGCGGCGACCACCAGATATTGCATTAATTCCGAAATGGACGCGTCGGCTCCGCTGACCAGCGCTGTGCTCCTATTCATAAGAATGTTGGCATTTTCCATGGCCCGGCTAAAATTATCCAGACCGGTTTTAATCGTCTCCTCTCTACTGGTAACGATTCCGTGCATCCGAGCCAGGGTGAGGTCGGCTTTGTCGAGCAGGCTGTTCAGTGATTGACCCGCATTTTCGGCTGAAGCCAAAACGTTATCCCATCTCTCATCTTCCAGGATTTGCTCCATTTTTTCAAAGGATGAATTGATCGTTCGGGAAATGCGTTCCATATCGGCATCATCGACGGTTTGATTGATATTATCCAGAGTTGCTTTTATTTTGACTGAAATTTGTTCAAGGTCCAGCGCTTTTATCTGGCCCAGGATCTGATCGAAGCCACCAATTAAGCCACTGATTTCAGATGGTTTTGAGGCGATGATCGGATACTCTGATGGGAAACTGAGGGGCGGTGACCGATCTGGCTCGCCATCTTTTTTCTGATCCAGTTCTACGAACATGCGTCCGGTAATCCCGACCGATTTTAACTGGGCCACGATATTCTGATCGAGCTTCTGGCCGGATTCTAATTTTAAGACGACTTTGATGAGTTTTGAATCCGGTGCCACGCCGATGTTCTCGACGCGACCGATAAAAACGCCCCGGTATTTTACCGACGAATCCACGTCCAGGCCCTGAACGGACTCATCGAAATAGGTGACGTAAAAGCGGCCTTTTTGCAAAAAGCGGGACATGCCCAGCCAGATGAAGACCAGGATCGCCAGCGTAAATCCGATGGCGACAAACACGCCGACGGCAAATTTTGTTTTCTGCGTGGCCATTAAAGCCCATCCTTTCGATTCAGGTAATATCGGCAGGCAATCGATTGAAAAATTGTTTCACAAACGGATTGCGGCTTTGATCGCGTAAGTATATCGGGTCGCCGTCTGCAATAATACCGCGGGTGCTTTTATGCAGCATGATTACACGATGGGCGACCGCAAAGATACTCTCCAGCTCATGGGTAATGATGACCATGGTGGTCCCCAGACTTTGGTTGAGATGAATAATCAGATTGTCCAGCTCGGCGGATGTAATCGGATCCAGCCCGGCAGACGGTTCATCAAAAAACAGGATTTTGGGATTGAGGGCCATGGCCCTTGCCAACCCGGCTCTTTTCTTCATGCCGCCGCTGATTTTGGATGGTAAATGATTTTGATAGCCATCCAAATGGACCAGATTCAGCTTCATCTTAACAAGATTTTCCACGGACTCGGCGGGCAAATCCGTATACGCTAAAATCGGCAGGGCCACATTTTCCGCCACCGTCATCGAGCCGAACAGCGCGGCGCTCTGGTACAGAACACCGACTTTTCTGAGTGTCTGCTGTAAGGCATCTTCACTACTGCTGGAAATGTCATCCCCGTCGATGATAACTTCACCGGCCGCAGGTCTATCCAGGCCCAAAAGGTGTCTGAGCAATGTGCTTTTACCGCTGCCGCTGCCCCCTAAAACCGCAAATATTTCACCTTCATAAACATCAAACGAAATCCGATCAAGAATAATGTCATCACCATAACGGGCGACCAGATTCCTGACCTGAATGACGGCTTTTCTGTTCATCAATCCTGCCTTAACTCCAGTAGCGCAATATCACGGCGAAAACCGCATCGGCCACGATAATTAAAAAGATACTGCTGACCACAGCCGATGTGGTTGCCTGCCCCACCTCGGCCGCGCCGCCCCTGACCTGAAATCCTCTCAAGCAGCCGATTCCGGCAATTAGCAGCGCAAACACTGCCGCTTTAAAGAAACCCCAGAAGACATCAAAAAGGGTCAGGGTTTTCAGCGTTTGTGCGATGTACGCATGGGTTGTTAGATCCAGCATGAATACCCCGACCACAAGACCACCGAATATGGCGAACAGGTTCGAAAACAGTGTCAGGATGGGAACCGTAATAACGGAGGCAATGATTTTTGGCACAGCCAGAAAACGCGTCGGCTCAAAGCCCATGGTAAACAGGGCATCGACTTCATCAGAAATTTTCATGGTGCCGATTTCAGCCGCAAACGCTGAACCCGACCTGCCCGCAACGATGATGGCGGTCATAATAGGCCCCAGTTCGCGCACCATCGCCAGGCTGACGAGGGATGCCACATAGATGTTGGCCCCGAACTGCTGTAATTGAACCGCCGACATAAAGGCCATGATCAATCCCAGCAAAAAGCTGATCAATGCCACAATGGGCAGCGCATCCACGCCGACACGTTTCATCGCTGACAAGGTATCGTCTGTTCGCAACGAGCGCGGATGCAGGCAAATGTAAAGCAGGGACAAGCAGACGGACCCGATAAAAGCGAATGCAAACTTCCAGCCTGTCGCCTGCCCCAGGACGCCTTCACCCAGGCGAACAAACATATTCGGGCGTGGCTTGCGGATCAATGGCTGTGGGTCGCCGGATTCATCGAACTTGAGGATCTTGAGGACTTCTTTGACCTTGTGGTCGGCATTTTTGAGATGAAGCTTACTTTGTTGACCGGCCAATAGATTTTTTAACTCTACCAGGACCAGCGCCCCAAAATCATCCAGGTAGGTTACTTTTTCAAGATCGACGGTCAATTCAGGCGGCAGAGGGGGCTGCAAAATGGATTTTATGCCGCTGATGGTTTCGGTTACGGTTGTCGCATCCATACGACCCTGAATGAAAAGCGTCACATCCCCGGCATCTCCGTGTGAGACTTCATAACTGCAGGATTGTAAGTCTTGTGAGTCAGGCATCACTCAAGGTTTATCAAATTGGAGGTTCTTTAAACTATTTTCATCAATGCCATAGGTATCTGCCAGCGCATCCATATCCATCTGAAAGACCAGCCAGCCCTTAAATACGTTGTCGATATATAGCTCAAAGGCGATCTCGGTGCCTTTTTTGCCCATGGGATGATTTTTTTCGGCACGGTAAACCGTGAGCACTTTGTGAAGTGAATCTTCACTTCCCTGAAAGTCAATGGCAGCGTAGCTGTTGCCGATCATATTACGAGCAGCGGTATCCGACCCTGCTGAATAAGCGCCGACCACTTTCCTGTCTGTGTCCAGCAAAACCAGGCCGGTATATGGATTCGCAGTCATCTGCTGAATTTTAAAAAAGCGCTGCATGGCTTGACGAATGATTTCGGTTTTTTGACCGCGAAGCGCATCAGTCAACCATGAATTGAGCAGAACATAATCTTTGGCCAGAAGATTGATGAGTTCTTTTTGTCTTGTATCCACGGCCTGATGTCCTTTTGAATAATACGGATAGCCCCAAAAAATTATGGCTGTCAGCAGGCCGATCAATACAAATGCCGACATAAGCCACAGAAATGCGCGCTTATATTTTTTTTCCAATTTTTTTGTGGCGGTGACATCACGCCCCAGTGAAAGAACCCCCTGTAAGTTATGGTGGCCATCGTAGAGGACGGTAAAACTTGTCGAAATGCAACGGATGCCTTTGCGGGGATGTTTGATATCAAAAATTTTTTCTGTGGTTGAATATTGGTTTTGAACCTCTTTTAAAAAATTATTGTATTCCTCCGGATTGACGTAGATTTCATCGACGTTGGTGTCGCGCATTTGCGGCCAGTCGCGTCCATATAGTTTTTCAGCTGCAGAATTCCAAACCAGGATGCGGCCGTCCTTGTCGGTCAGAATAACGGCGTCCGGCAATTGATCGCTTACTTGCTTTAAGCCATAAAGTATTTGAGTCGCTTCATCCAGCCATTGGGATAGATGCCGGATGATATCAGGTCCCGCCGTTGGACACTCTTTTAAAAAAAGGTTGATTTCTTCTTTGGGAATACAGATCACTTCAACCCGTGTCTCTGCTTTTACAGAAGCGGTGCGCTGGTCTCCCAGGAAAAAGGAAACTTCTCCGAAGACAGCCCCTTCTTCGGTAATCTCCCTTATTTTCTGGTCACCTTTGAATATTTCAACCTGGCCGGACACCAGGACGTAGAGATCTTGCGTGTCATCACCTTCTAAAAAGATGGTCTGTCCTGGATCAAAAGTGATGAGGTATTTGGCTAAATCAGGATTGTTAATAATGTCATCTATTTTTAGGCAATCCATATCGTAGCAATGTATTCCAATGCTTGCAGGCAGTCAATTTAAAACCTGAATTTCACAGGTAACCCAATAGACGTTGAGATTGTCTTTATTCGCAGCCGTTAGAAGGGAAAGAATCAAACTGCCGACAGGGGGATTTTCAGTCGGATCAATACTAAATTAAAAAGTCAATTAAATCAATTTATTGAATGTTATTATTATCTTTTTTTATTTTTGTGTAGTTGGGAAATGTTAGGGGTTTTCGCTTCATTCAGATTGTCTATACGTAGACATAATGTTTGAAAGTTGAAAGGTCTACCCGTTGCGACGTGGTTTACGCTGTGCGACCCATAGAGGTTAAAACGGCTCAGGGCCAAAACCAAGGAAGCAGACAATGAAAAACGCATCGATTTAAAGACGGCACAAACTGCAGAGTGCGACAGTGGAACCCAACTTTATGTCATCCGAGTTAGATTGACTTGTTTTATTGTTTTCTTTATTGCTTGTGGCCCGGGTAGTAAGATAACAGGGCCTCAATGCTTTCCTTTAGGTTTTTCGCGTTTTTCATATCAGCATTTTGCTTGACCTTCATTGCGGCAATAATTATTGCATGATGTCTTATTAGACGTTCAGTATAGTCTTTTTGATTCGGCTTGACCCGTTGCGTCAGAAAGTAGTCACTGATTGTAGAGATGATCTGCTGGGCATGTTTTTCCTTATTCATCACCCATCGAACCAATTGGTTTTGAGATTGCGCATCGGACTCGCCTGCCAACTCAGCAATCAGCTTAACTGACTTTTCTACGGTAGCAGTATCTTCAAGCATCGACTGAACTCGCGCGTGGTCATCATAGATTCCACATGGGATCTGGCAGTGAGCATTCACTGGTTGATGCAAAAGCAGAACAGATCCAAATACAGTGAAGGTAATTAAAAAAATCATTTTTTTTATGTCTTTCATCATTTGTTCCCCCCATTGTTTGATTTAGGTTATAGAAAGTGACCACAAGTTCAAAAGAACATTACAGCATCTTTGAAAAAATGAACATAACAAATGTAACAAATTTACGTCAGATAGTAGAAGAATTTATTGTGTTTAGCATGATCAGATGCCACATTGTGTCAACCTATGTTACATTCTATTTCAGACGGGCTTTTTTGTCAGATTCCAATTGCAATTAAAGGCACTCATCAGCGCCCAAAAAAAAGCCCAGAATCAATCCGGATCAAGAGTGTTAACTACTTGTTCGGAATGACCGGGCAAATGAAAAAAATTGTGACATGTTGCTCCAACGCCGAGTAACATTTCTCTATCTACGTTGTTCACTCTGCGGTTGTTCAAATGATAAGGGCTTCAAGCTAAAACGTAAGCTCACAAGCCTGATACTTCACGAGGTTTTTTCAACTGTTTAAAGGAAAAAAATCTTTTGTTTTTAGCAAATATCGCAAAAACCAAGTTAATATTCAGGTTCTTCAACGATCTTAGTTAGAATCATAAGTTGAGAAGATAGTGTCCCATTCTTTTTCTTTGTGTAACTCTGTTAAGACCCTGCTTGCTTCCTTGTCCTTTCCATCCATACAGAGCTGATGAACCTCTTTGAGTTTTGAAATCCATTTGTTTTTTGCTTCATCTGTCATTGTATACAGTGAATTTACCTTTTTTATACCTCTATAATATTTGTAATCGCACTTGTAATCTGTACGATCTCCTGCGTAAGCAGAAATTGCTAAAAACAAAATTGCGATAGCTAAGACAAAATACTTTTTCATTGTATTACTCCTTTATTTATATTGTTTGGCCCTATGTATTACCTTAACTCTTGATAAATGTGCAACTGTGGCGTTCCGCGCCAAGGCGCGTTTATTTAATCCTGGTTTTTACATAATATTAAATACCCTGAAAAATCAAGCTGGTAAAAGGCTACACAGATAGAATGTCGTTTGCAACTGGAAAATATTAATCATGAAACACGTGTTGTAAAGCAAACTCTAGGATTTCTAATAAGATTTTAGCGTAATAAGCAGTATATATTTCTTTTGTGCGTATGGGGGATCGCAGCAAAATATTGATATTGTTCAGATAAGATAAAAATGTAGCCCTGTTTTTAGCCTTAAACGGCCCATTTTGGGGTCAAAATAGCCTTTTTGAAGGCACAAACGCCTTAAAAACAAAAATCCCCAGAAAAACGCCTCTGGAGCTTTTTTATGGTGCTGAGGGACAGAATTTTAATCGCCTCAGGCGATCGAACTGTCGACACGGGGATTTTCAGTTCTAATCGTTGTTAATTCAGGGTAAAAACAGTGATACTGAGTGAAATAAATATTATATTTAGATTCAAATAGTTAATTAATTTTTTGTAATGAAAGTAACTCAAATGAAAAGCTGTTAAATACAGAGATGTTTTCTACAATTTGTTGACCAAATGTTGACTAAATCCTGATTCGATAAAATCTAAAAGCTACAAGACCTTGGCTGTCAACAAAAATGACCTGTTAGAAAAATTATTGTTACCATTGAATTCTTTGCCTAACATTTCGAATTCTTCGAGTATAATTTAGAACTATATTTGAGGAAAGACCTTCACCTCTATGCACAACATCATTTCTGAATCGCCTGAGTTCATGGAGCTCTTCTGCAAGGCTTTGTTTAATTAATTTATGACGTTTAAGAACATCAATTGATGCTTTCATAGATAGTGGTAATGCACGGGGATCTTTTTCACGAGCTAAACCAACCAAAAAGGCTTCGAGATTAGTCCATTCCGTAATAAAAGCCCCAATCTCAGCAGGTCCGGAGGTAGAACTTGGGGCAGGTTTGACCATCGACATGGAAATTTCACTTGCCGGAACCATGGTGAACAAGGCCCTTGATAACGACAAAGTGGATGGTCGCTCATTGAAAGCATTTCGATGCGTTAAAAGAAAACTTAAGCTGGGCAGCAATGCCAGATCACGTATTGTTTCTGTTAATGAATACCTAAAGATTATTACAGTATCACCGCAGCACCTTAAAGGAATCGTCAAAATGGCATATTATACGGGCATGCGTATGGGAGAAATCCTTGGTCTGACATGGTCTTTTGTGGATCGAAAAAATGCCTTTTTAAGATTGCCTTCCGAACTCACCAAAGAAAGCAAACCCAAAAGTGTCCCAATTAACCAACATTTAAAAAAGCTGTTAAATAGTTTACCAAGGGCGCTGAGACATGATTTCGTTTTTACGTATCGCGGAGATTCATTCAGCGAATGTGGAATAAAAAGATCCTTTAAAACGGCATGTAAAAATGCAGGTGTGCCATATGGCAGAAAAACACCAGATGGAATCACCTTTCACGATATTCGACGTACTGTTAAAACACACATGCTATACGCTGGTGTCGATAAAGTCCACAGAGATGTAATCCTCGGTCATAGTCTCAAGGGGATGGATATTCACTACCTCGTACCCTCTGATGAATCGTTAAGTAATGCTATGGAGAAATATACTGGATGGCTGGACGAAAAAATTGCAGAAGCTCAAAATTTGTTGACTAAAGTGTTGACTAAAAACGGAAATAGCTTACATAGAAACTCTGTAAGCTATTGAAATTAATGGTGCCGAGGGACAGAATCGAACTGCCGACACGGGGATTTTCAGTCCCCTGCTCTACCGACTGAGCTACCTCGGCTCTCGAAATCCTACTGATTTTAATGCCTAAATTAAAATGGAATCTCTATTAAATGCACCCTTTTTTGTCAAGATGTTTTTAGCCCATATCGCCAAATAGAAATTGGGCCAAAGTACAGGCGGCAATGGTTGCCGTTTCAGCTCGCAGGATCCGCGGCCCGAGGCTGGCGATCCGGCAGCCGGCCTTCAGCGCCTTTTTAATTTCAGCATCGGCAAATCCGCCTTCGGGCCCCAAAATCAGGAGAATATTTCCCGGAGGGCGTTGCAGATCAGGTGTTATAAGCGAATTAAGTGTGGCACCTTCATTTTCGGAAAAAATAATTTTAAGATGATCCTCTTGCCCATCGCCCAAAATGTCCTCAAATGACTTTATCGCAGATATTTGAGGCAGTTTTGCTCTCTGGCACTGTTTGATGGATTCCTGAACGATTTTCTGCCAGCGCTCCAGTCTCGAGGTCAGCCGCTTCGCCCCGGGCACTGGAACCGAGCGCTCGGAAATAAAAGGAATCCAGTGAGAAATACCCAGCTCGCATAGTTGCCGCAGCAGACGGTCCATTTTCTTTTCTTTCAACAGCGCCTGGGCCACACGGATACGCACAGGCGATTCCTTTTTCCCCATGTGTTTATTTTTAATTTCTAATTCAACCCCATTGGCCACATACCGCACAATGATCGCTTCGTATTCACATCCCTGTCCGTCAACCAGACAGATTCTGCTGCCGGATTTTAAGCGCAGCACATTTTTGATATGCCGCATCTGAGAACCCTTTAGCTGGACAGGTACTGTGCGCACAGCAGCCGGGTCAATATAAAAATAACGCATGTTCCTCCATCTTCTACTGGCAGAAACAATTGATTTTAAAGGATTTGCCGCCAATAGCCCG
This sequence comes from Deltaproteobacteria bacterium, assembly GCA_024639185.1. Classification (GTDB taxonomy): domain Bacteria; phylum Desulfobacterota; class Desulfobacteria; order Desulfobacterales; family JAHEIW01; genus JAHEIW01. The sequence continues at coordinate 11,527 of JAHEIW010000043.1, forward strand.
GGATCAAATCGCTTGACTTCCACTATACCATATGATAATTTTTTTTAAATATAATAATGATTTGGTGGAAAAATTAAGCTGCCCATAACCCTCTAAAAACGGACGGTGACCCATATGGCCGATAATGAGAATCATCCTCCGGAACAGGACAAACCGGACAAAAAGCTGCGGCTTGACCTGAGTGAGGCCATGCCCCACGGCTTCGATGAAGACGATGATGAGATCATCGAGCTCAAAGACGAAGTCAAAATTGAACCAGAGAAAACAGAGGTGGAAATTGAAGTCTTTGAAGAGCCCGACAAGGGGTCTGAGCTGCCGGCAGTTGAAAAAATCATCGATTTAGATGCCCTCGAAGATGATGACAGTGATCCTGAAAACGTCATTCGCTTGTCAGAAGATCTGTCATTTGATGAAGAGGATCAAGATGAGATCGACATCCTGCCCATAGAAAAAGAGCCCGTGTTAAAAGCAGACGACCATGATGATGTCGTCGAAATCACAGAATTTGACGATATTCTTTCTGAAGACACAAACGAGATGGTTACCCTATCGGAAATCAGCGAGACGCTGGACATAGAAGAAGATGAAGATGAATTTCTCGATCTTATCGATGTAGAGGAAGACGAAGAAGACGAGCTCGAAGAAATGGAAGAAGATGCCATCCAGTTTGACCCATCCGGCCCTGATATTGAAGATGTCGAACTTAAAGATTACATCAATGATTCATTAGATGAAGAAATTCAAATCAGTGAAGATTTCGAAGAAGAGTTGACCGATACGCTGGACGTCAATACCGGTGACGAGCTGGACATGGCAGAACCGGCGTCCATGCAAGAAGATTTTGATTTCAGTATGGATTCAAGTGACATATCAAAAAAGATTGATCAACTGGATACCATATTTTTCAATGATACCGAAGCAGAGGCCGAATTGGACGAAGAGGCTGAAGTAGAAGAGCTTATGGCAGAGCCCGATGAAGAAACCGTTGCAGCCACTGAAAGGTTATTCGAAGACATCGAAGATGAAATCGAAGCTGAAGATATTGGCGTCAGCGGTGATGAATCGGTCGATGTGCCACTTGCGGTGGGTGGCATCGCAGCCATGGGCGCCAGCCAGGTTCAGTTGGAAGAAACCCTTGAGCAGATTATTGAACGCAAGTTTTCAGGTAAAATTGAGACGCTGATTACCCAGATCATCGAAAAGGCCGTTTCAAAAGAAATCCAGCGTCTGAAGAAGATGCTGCTGGAAGACGATAGCGATGCGGACCTTTAAAATCCTTCACTTAGAAGGTCGCTGAGCTGCAAAAAAAACTACTCATTTAGAACTAACTATGCTAATAGCAGGGGATTATTTAATAATCCCCTGTTTTCGTTTTAGATTGTCACATCCATTGATTGGATGCATCTGTTGTGAAAAGGCAGCAAGGAGCGCTGTTGAGGGGGTTGATTGAATGGCGTCAATCTCTTTATGGAGTTGATAACGGAAGGAATCCCTGACCGATGAGTTCGAATTTACTTACAAAGGCCTACAGCCCGCACGACGTTGAGAAACGATGGTATCAATTCTGGGAGGAAAATGGTCTGTTTTCTGCCGCAGAAAAAAGCACCCAAAAGAGTTATTCAATTGTCATTCCGCCGCCAAATGTTACCGGTGTCTTGCATATGGGGCATGCGCTGAACAACACCCTGCAAGACATTCTGTGCCGTTATCGAAGACTGCGCGGCGACAATGTACTCTGGATGCCGGGTACCGATCATGCCGGAATCGCCACTCAAAACGTGGTTGAGAAAAAATTGGCCGCCGAAAGCTCAGATCGTCACCAGCTGGGTCGGGAAAAATTCATTGCCGCCGTTTGGGAATGGCGTCAAAAATACGGCGGCGAAATCATTAACCAACTCAAACGCCTCGGCGCCTCCTGTGATTGGGATCGCGAGCGCTTCACCATGGATGACGGGTTATCACTTGCCGTGCGCAGGGTGTTTGTTGATCTTTACGAGCAAGACCTGATTTATCGCGGCGATTACATCATCAACTGGTGTCATCGCTGCTTTACGGCACTGGCCGACCTTGAAGTCGAACATGAGGAGCGTGACGGCCATCTGTATCATATCCGCTATCCGTTTGCCGATAACAACGGTGCCATCGTGGTGGCCACCACACGGCCCGAAACCATGCTCGGAGACACGGCAGTCGCCGTGCATCCAGATGATGACCGCTACCATGATCTTAAATCCCAATCGGTTATACTCCCGTTGATGAACAGAGAAATTCCGATTATCAAAGACAGCTATGTGGACATGACCTTTGGCACCGGTGGATTGAAAGTCACACCGGCTCACGATCCCAATGACTTTGAGATTGGAATGCGCCACGATCTGCCTACCAGTAAGGTTATTGGCGACGACGGAAAAATGACGGCCGAAGCCGGCCGGTTTAAAGGCCTGGATCGCTTCAAGGCCCGCGAGGCCGTTGTCAAAGCTTTGCAAGACAAAAAGCTGCTCGAAAAAATCGAGCCCTATAAGCACAGTGTTGGCCATTGTTATCGCTGCCATACAATGGTGGAACCCAATCTTTCAAGACAATGGTTTGTTAAAGTAAAGCCCCTGGCCCGCAAAGCCATTGATGCGGTCAAGTCCGGTCAGACCCGCATCATTCCGGACACATGGACTCGAACCTATTATGACTGGATGGAAAATATCCGTGACTGGTGCATCTCCCGCCAGATTTGGTGGGGGCATCAGATACCGGCCTGGACGTGTAAAGACTGCAGCGAAATAGTGGTTGCCATGGAAGCGCCCCCATCCTGTCCGAAATGTAAAAGCGCAAAACTGGTGCAGGAAACAGATGTGCTCGATACCTGGTTCAGTTCGGCACTATGGCCGTTTTCGACTATGGGCTGGCCGGAGAAAACACCCCTATTAAAAGCGTTTTACCCGACATCCGTCCTGGTCACCGCCTTTGACATTCTTTTCTTCTGGGTGGCGCGTATGATGATGATGGGCATTCACTTTATGAAAGATGTCCCCTTTGATGATGTTTACGTGCATGCCCTGGTTCGCGATGAACATGGCAAAAAAATGAGTAAATCCACGGGTAACGTCATTGACCCCTTAACGGTCATCGAGCAATACGGCACGGATGCATTTCGATTTACGCTGGCGGCTTTTGCCGCCCAGGGTCGCGATGTCAAGATGTCTGAGAAGCGCATCGAAGGCTACCGCCACTTTGTTAATAAACTGTGGAATGCCGCCCGATTTTCTCTGATGCATATTGATGAACCCCACAAGGAAATGAATACCGGCGCGCTGTCGCTTCCGGACCGCTGGATTCTGTCTCGCCTCCATCACGTGACCCAAAAGACGGCTGAGGCGATCGATGCTTATCGCTTCAACGATGCGGCCTCAGCGGTTTATAATTTTGTCTGGCACGAATTTTGTGATTGGTACCTGGAGGCCATCAAACCGGCCCTGTACGAAAAAGAGGGGCCTGAAAAACGCACGACCACCCTGGGTGTATTGTGGCGCGTTATGCATGACACCTTGATTTTGTTACACCCGTTTATGCCGTTTATCACCGAAGAAATCTGGCATACGCTGCCGGGAACGCAGGGCTCGATTATGAGAGCCGTGTTTCCGAGCGATCAAAAAGGCGACCCTGCCGTCATTGCCAGTGAACAGGCTGAAGCGGATATGGATCTGTTCATTAAGCTCATTTCGGCAATCCGAAATATCAGGGGCGAAATGAACATTTCGCCATCCAAAACCCTGGCAGCAATCGTTCAAACCCAGGATGCAAAGGCGAACACTTTGATTGAGGCGCATCAGGATATGATTATCAACCTCGCTAAATTAAAAACGTTTGAGGTCAATCAGAAGGCTGTGCGACCGAAAGCGTCAGCCACCGCCGTCGTGGGCGCAGCCACCCTGTTTGTGCCCCTGGAGGGCATCATCGACTTTGATTTAGAAACCCGGCGGCTGGAAAAAGAATTAAACAAGCTGGCCAAAAAGCTGGCGACGGTTACCAAAAAGCTGGCGAACCGAAACTTTTTAGACAAAGCACCGCCGGATGTTGTTGAAAAGGTCAAGGCCAAACACACCGGCCTGCAGGCAAAGCAGCAAAAATTGGAAGACCATTTAAACAAGATCAAAGATTTAGAAACCTGAGTGAGCGTTTCAAATTTTAAAACAAGTAAACACTTTTTAAAGGGATTATTTCTTTTTTAATTAGAAAATTTGAAACCCTTTGGGATTGCCGATCTCACCGCATCTACTGTGTTAGATGCCGTCCTGCATAGTACACTATAGCGGGACGACATCTGCCGTGTAGCTGCGGCAACCTCGACAATCGCTCAACTCAGGTCAAAACCGATTGATAGTTTAGCGCGTTAGCTGCGAGTTACGAGTTGAATTTTCAGAACAGCGAAAAACGTATCTGCAACGTACAACACGAAACGCGTAACGCACAACACAGAAGACAGAAGTCAGAGAACAGAAATCAGAAGTAGGGGCGGGGTTTATCCCTGCCTGATCAACATGCAACCCGTAATCTGCATCGCGGAACGCGGACCTCGCAACTCGTTACGCGCAACTTGTAACCCGTTATCCACCCTGAGCGAAGCCGAAGGGCAACCAGCAAGCCGCAGCATGATACCCATACGCGACACAACACCCACGCAAAATTATCCGATTGTCAACACTTTTTTAATTGCCAGCAATGTTGCCGTGTATTTTCTACAGTTATCCCAGGGCTCCGAAATTAACCGATTCATTTACGTTTACGGGCTGGTGCCGGCACGCTATTCGCTTCCCCAGATTGCCGACTATTTCACCATCGGCCAGCAGGCATTCTCGTTCCTGTCGTTCATGTTTTTGCATGGGAGTTTCTGGCATATTCTCGGCAACATGTGGTCCCTTTACATATTCGGCAATAACGTCGAAGACCATCTCGGTCCCGTCCGCTATGCTGTGTTTTATTTATTGTGCGGAGTCGCTTCCGGGCTTTCACATCTGGTGTTGAACCTGCATTCGAATTTGCCAACCATCGGAGCCAGCGGCGCTATTGCCGGCGTTATGGGGGCTTATTTCATCCTGCATCCCCGATCCAAAATCCTGACCCTGATTCCCATTATTATCATTCCCTATTTTATTAATATCCCGGCCTATATCTTTTTGGGCCTGTGGTTTCTGCTGCAATTTATCAATGCTGCCAGCAGCCAGGGTGTTGGCGGCGGAATTGCCTGGTGGGCACATATCGGCGGGTTTGTATGCGGTATCGTTTTCTTGAAGCTGTTTGATATCCTGCCGGTAACAGGTGTGTCGCGTCTGATGCGTCAATATACCGCCAAAAGGAAAACACCGCACCTGCAGGTCATCCGACCGGCTGCTTCCGGTGCGGATCAGCACTTGTACGGCCTGATTAAGATTACCCCTTATGAGGCCAGGGCCGGAACCCGCAAGCTGGTTAATATCCCGCTAGGGTTTAAAAAGAAAATGTTCAACGTAAAGGTGCCGGCCGGTATCAGTAGCGGAACCGTCCTCAGGTTAAAAGGTCTGGGACAGCGCACCGGCTCGCAGGCAAGCGGAGATCTGTATTTAAAAGTCAATATTGAAAAGTAGAAGTTGTACACAAACAAGTGATCTAAAGTTGGAAGTGATTCTAAAGTGACTAAAGTTAAGGAATTCCATCATTTTAAATTTGAATGCTGGAGCGTAGCGACACAATAACTTTAGTCACTTTAGCTCATTTTAGGCATTTTAGGCACTGTTTCTATGCGAGGCTTTGGATTGAACATGGGGTTCGGCCAGCAAGACCGTGACGCGGTTGCGTCCATTTTGTTTGGAAAAGTACATGGCCTGATCTGCTCGCCGAATAAAGGCGGATAGTTCTTCTTTGGGAAAATACTGCGTCACGCCGATACTGATCGTGATCTTTGCAAATTTGTCGGGGGTCGGCGTAAAATCCTCAGCTTCTAACGAGGACCGGATGCGCTGGGCAACCGTTTTGGCTTCATCACCATTGGTTTCCGGCAGGATCACCGTAAATTCTTCCCCGCCGTAACGATAGGCCGAGTCATTTATTCTCAGGCAATCTTTGATAATCTGACTGAAGCGCACCAGCACCTTATCGCCTTCAAGGTGGCCATAGGTATCGTTAAATTCTTTGAAATTATCGATATCCAGCAGCAGCAAAGAAAGGGGATGTTTGTAACGATTGAAACGGTCGACCTCCAGCTCCAGCTGTGAATAAAAAGATCTTGAGTTGTAAAGTTTGGTGAGCCCGTCGGTGGTCGCAAGCTTTTGCAACTTTTCCATCATCCGGGTACGCTCGGTGCTCAACTGGCGTTCTTTGAGCACCCGTCTCATTCTCAGCAACAGCTCTTCAAGCCGCACCGGCTTAATCACAAAGTCACTGGCGCCGATATTGATCGCTTCTTCATAAGAATAGTCATCGCTGTAACCGGTTACGACGATGACATCGGCTCCATTTTTCTGCTTGATCACCTTGGTCAGTTCAAGCCCGCCCATACCCGGCAAACGGATATCGGTTATCACCACGGCAAAATCATTATTTTCAACTAATTCGAGTGCTTCTTCAGCAGAGGCGGCGGCTGTGGGGCTAAAGCCGGCATTTGCAATGTACTCGTGGATCGTGTTTCTGACACTGGAATCATCATCAACGATTAAAACACGAATATTTGGTTTTTTTTTGCTCATCAGCGAAATGAAATATCTCCCAGAACCGTCGGGAGAACCAAGGTTGACAGGTTCTGAGAAAAATTGATAGGTAAACGCTTTTATTTTGTGTATTATAATAATATATCCAGAAAGGCAATTTGTGTCAACTGACTTTTAGATTCTTCAACACTTTCAAGCGTCTAGAGTTACCAAGAAGCACCAATCCTTACAGATATTCGGTCGAATAAGATGCGAAACATCAGAAATTTCAGCATTATCGCCCATATCGATCACGGCAAATCCACCCTGTCCGACCGGCTAATTCAGATGGCGAACATTGTTGCGGATCGGGATTTTAAAGACCAGATTCTCGATACCATGGATATTGAACGTGAACGTGGAATTACGATCAAAAGTCAGACGATTTGCCTGCCCTATACTGCTGCTGACGAACAATCCTATTATTTGAATCTGATCGACACGCCCGGACATGTGGATTTTAGCTATGAGGTTTCACGCGCCCTGGCAGCCTGCGAGGGCGCGTTGCTGTTAATCGACGCCAGTCAGGGCGTCGAAGCCCAGACCCTGGCAAATCTTTACCTGGCTTTTGAGCATGATTTAGAAATTCTGCCGATCATCAATAAAATTGATCTGCCATCGGCTGATATCGATCGTGTCAAAAAGCAGATCGAAGAAGATCTGGGGCTTGATCCGCAGGCGGCGCTCCAGGTCTCGGCCAAACAGGGGCTCGGCATCGATGAGGTTCTTGAGGCCATCGTCACAAAACTGCCACCTCCCGAGGGACAGGCCGACGGGCCGTTACAGGCGCTGATTTTTGATTCCCATTATGACGCCTACCGCGGCACCGTAGTGCATCTGCGCGTTATGCACGGACAGATCAAGCCTGGAGATACGATTATATTCAAATCAAACCGGGCGGCCTACCGGGTCGAAGAGGTCGGCATTTTTCAGCTAAAACGCATATCGCTTAAAACGCTTTCCGCCGGCCAGGTGGGTTACATTATTGCCGGCATCAAAAAAATTAGCGACACCCGCTGCGGCGACACGGTCACCCATGCAGATCAACCCTGCGATGCCGCATTGCCGGGTTTCAAAATGACCAAACCGGTGGTTTTTTCTTCGATATATCCGACCGCATCGGACGGCTACGAGGAGCTGGCAGTCGCCATGGAAAAACTTAATTTAAACGATGCGGCCCTGGTGTATGAGAAAGACAGCTCGGTGGCTTTGGGGTTTGGTTTCCGCTGCGGATTTTTGGGCCTGCTACATCTTGAGGTGGTCCAGGAAAGACTGGAACGCGAGTATGACCTTTCGCTGATTCTGACGGCACCATCGGTTCAATACCAGCTCGTCATGAATGATGGCACCGATTTAACCATCGATAATCCCGCTTATTACCCGGATCCGACTCGAATTGAAAAGACACGCGAACCCTATATCCGGGCCGCGATTATTACACCGGATCGTTATATGGGAGCGGTGATGAATTTGTGCCTTGAGCGGCGCGGTCTCAACAAAACCTACCATTATCTCACCAGCGATCGTATGGAAATGATATTTGAAATGCCTCTGGCCGAGGTCATTTATGATTTTTACGATCGCCTCAAATCCATTACCCAGGGATACGGCTCGTTTGACTATGATCTAATTGATTATCGCGAAACCGACCTCGTCAAATTGGATATTTTGATTAATGGCGAACGAGTCGATGCATTATCCCAGCTGGTTCATAGCGACAATGCTGTCAACAGGGCCCGCGTTGCCTGTGAAAAGCTGCGCCAGGAAATCCCCAGACAGATGTTTAAAATTGCCATCCAGGGAGCAATTGGCGGAAACATTATTGCCCGCAAAACGGTGTCAGCCCTGAGAAAAGATGTGACCGCCAAATGCTATGGCGGCGATATTACGCGCAAGCGCAAATTGCTCGAAAAGCAAAAAAAAGGCAAAAAACGCATGAAAATGGTCGGCAAAGTGATGATCCCGCAGTCGGCCTTTTTGGCGGTCCTCAAATCCGACTCAGATTAAAAGCTGTCTTTAAAATGCATCTAACGCCCAAGGCCTTCGTTAAAAACCGATTCAAAATGCTCGAATACTAACGTGTATGCTCCACTTTTGAATCGGTTTTCGCCTTGCCCTTGGACGTGATCTACTATTTAAAAGACAGCTTTCGTTTCAATATTCGCGGCAAAAAAAACCTAAAACCATTTTTTTGTTGACCCCTATTTTAACACCTGACACAAGAGTTCTAAATCAAAATTTAATGCTTATTTTCTTCATATTCAGCTTGATCTTAAATAAAGGCTGGTATAATCAAAACGCAACCTAAAACCAATATTTGAGAGAAACCATGGGAAAAACCGTTGCTGAAAAAATATTCGATTCGCATCAAATCGACAATCCGTCTGACGACGTCCATGTTTTAAAGCTGGACGCCGTCTTCTGCCATGAAATTACAACCCCGATGGCCATCACCGATCTGGTTGCGCGGGGCAAGGACCGCGTATTTGATCCAGAAAAAATTAAAGCCGTCATTGATCATGTCACGCCGGCCAAGGATTCGAAGACAGCCACCCAGGGTAAGATTATCAGAGAGTGGGCCCGAAGACACCGCATACGCGATTTCTTTGATATCGGCAGAAACGGCATCTGTCATGCCCTGTTTCCGGAACAGGGCTTCGTTCGACCGGGGTATACGATCATTATGGGCGATTCGCATACCTGCACTCACGGCGCCTTTGGTGCTTTTGCCGCCGGCGTCGGTACGACCGACCTTGAAGTCGGTATTCTGAAAGGCATCTGCGCCTTCCATTATCCAAAAACCATCAAAATCGAAATCACCGGCAGCCTGCCGGCCGGTGTGTTTGCCAAAGATGTTATTCTTTCTATAATTGGCCGCCTGGGGGTAAACGGTGCCAGCCATAGGGTTATCGAATTCAGCGGGCCGGTGGTGGCGGGCATGAGCATGGATAGCCGCATGACATTGTGCAATATGGCGGTTGAGGCCGGTGCGACTTGCGGCATCTGCTATCCAGATCAGACAACCGTAACCTACTTGTGGCCGTTTATTGAAAAAGAGTACCCTGACGAGCCGGCAGCGCTCGAGGCCTTCAAGGCATTCTGGCCGGATGAAGATGCCGCCTACGCGGAAATCATTGAACATGACATAAGCAGCCTGGAACCGCTCGTAACCGACGGTTTCAAACCGGATAACGTCAAACCGGTCAAGGAGATGGGCGCAACCGCGATCGATCAGATCTATATTGGTTCCTGCACCAACGGCCGCATCGAAGACTTAAGAATTGCCGCCCGGGTATTAAACGGACAGAAGATTGACAATAACGTACGCGGCATCGTGTCGCCGGCCACACCCAAGATTTTTCGCCAGGCACTGGACGAGGGCATCATGGGCATCTTCATGGATGCCGGCTTCTGCGTTACGAACCCAACATGCGGTGCCTGTCTGGGGATGAGCAGCGGAGTGCTGGCAGAAGGTGAGGTGTGCGCGGCGACCACCAACCGCAATTTCAGCGGCCGTATGGGCAAAGGCGGCAAGATTCACTTAATGAGCCCTGCGACCGCCGCAGCCTCCGCCATTGCAGGCCGGATCGTCAACTCACCCCTGTTTAGCGGGAGTGGTAAATAGAAAACCATCACGAAAACACGAGATTTTAAAAGCACGAAAAAGATATTTTGCACTTCCATGTTTTGGTGCTTTAGTGATTTATAGTGGTTGTCAAAAAAACGTTCCGATTGCGGGATGTTTTTTTGCTACAACACTTATGCCGCCATCCTTTTTCGGAACATTATTATGCCAAGCGGTATAAAAGCATGTAAACTCTACTCGGAGGCATTTAGCTGATCATGGATACACACAAAAACTTCAGCGGCAAGGTCCTGTTCCTGGATCGTGATGATATCAACACCGACGAAATCATTGCCGCCAAGTATCTGACTGAAATTACTCGCGATGCGCTCGGTCCGCACCTTTTTGAAGATCTTAATCTGGAGGTTTTCCGGCGACAGGTGGATATTGCCGGCAAAAGCGCCATCATTACACGCTCAAACTTCGGCTGCGGCTCGTCCCGTGAACACGCGCCCTGGGCCCTTGAGGTCAACGGTATTCACCTGGTTATTGCCGAGAGCTTTGCGCGCATCTTCAGACAAAATATGTTCAACTGCGGAATGCTGGCCGTGGAGCTGCCGGCTGCCAGCATCGACACTCTTTTCAAATCCTATGCGCGTCAGGAAACGACCGTAACGACGGACCTGAAAAAGCAAGTCTTTATTATCACAGCTGGCGACCAAACAGAAAACATCCCCTTTTCACTGCCCGATTTTGAACGCAAGCTGGTGGAAACCGGTGGCTGGGTGGAATACGCCGACAGCCACTATTGATTCTATGCAAGCCGCCCCCCTTATAAGTCTTGAAAACATAACCGTTCGCTTACGCGACCGACCCTACCTACACAATACGACCTGGAAAATCCACCCCGAAGAGAACTGGGCCGTGCTGGGCCCGAATGGATCCGGAAAAACGACTTTCGCCCGTACTCTGTTGGGAAAAGTCCCCATTGTCAGTGGCCGCATCAGATATCACTTTTCCGGGGATGATCAACACAGCTGGGCGACGATTGCTGATCATATGGGATATGTCGCACCCGAACTGCAGCGCGAAATCTTTGAGCGCGAAAATCGCATAGGTTTCTTCAGGGAGCTTAGCGGAAACAGGCAGGAGTTTACATCCGTCAAAGAGCTAATTGTCAATCAGTCGCCCGGCGACGCCCAACAGCGCTATATCGACATAAGGTTGGATGAAGTCGCTGAAAAGATCGGCATCCATCAGCTCATGCAAAGAGATGTCACCTCGCTGACTACCGGAGAAATGAATCGTGTTCTGATCGCCAGGGCAATGTTCAAAAATCCGAAACTATTGATCTTGGATGAACCCTTTGCGGGACTGGATGAGCCGACACGCAGATCTCTGGCGGATACCATCAACACACTCGTGCAAACGGATGTTCAGCTGCTTTTAATTACCCATCGTTTCGATGAAATCGTTCCAAGCGTGACCCACGTTCTGCTGTTAAAGCAGGGCCGGATTTATAAAGCCGGCAAAAGAAATGCGGTATTCAAGCCGAAGATTATCGAGCAGGCCTATGAAGTGGACCAGCCGGCGCCTAAATTGGATCCGCAAGAACTTTTCAGCTCAGCGCCCGGCAGCGCTGAGAAGATGGCGCAGATGGAAAACAGGCGACAGCGTGTCGGTACGCATGTTTTAATTGAAATGAGGAAAGTAACCGTCCAACACGGCTCCAGGCGAATCCTCGATGGCTTCAACTGGACGGTTAAAGACGGTGAGAACTGGATGCTCCGGGGGCCGTCAGCCGCCGGCAAATCCACCGTATTAACGCTCATAAACGGAGACAACCTGCAGGCCTATGCGAATGATATCTACCTGTTTGGTCAAAAGCGGGGGGCCGGTCAAAGCATATGGGATATCAAGAAAAGAATCGGTTACATCTCATCAGATCTGCAGCTGCGACAGCATCAACATACCGATGCTTTCGAAGTGGTATGTTCGGGGTTCTTTGCTTCAAACGGTCTGTACCGAAAGTGCAGCGCCGGGCAATTCGCCACGGCCAAGGCCTGGTCCAGATTTTTAGGGATCAGTGACCTGGCTGACCAAAAATTCGGCCGTCTTTCCCACGGGCAGCGCCAGTTGATTCTGCTCGCCCGCGCAATGGTTAAATCGCCGGTCTTTCTCATATTGGACGAACCCTTGCAGGGGCTGGATATTAAAAACAAAGCAAATCTGCGCCTTGTTTTTGACTATATCGGTCAGCATACAGCGACCCATCTGATTTATGTGCCCGGTCAGGAAGCGGAAATATTAAATTGCATCACACACGTGTTGCACATGGATCGCGGCAAAGCCATCGCGGTAAGGTCACTGAGAAGCTAAAGCACGATCCGGGAGGACCGGTTTTTGTATCTTTGGATATCAGCATCCAGCCGGACATGTTTTTTTCTGACGGGCGCCATGCAGATAGACTGCCACGATGCTGATGTGTGGCCTGATATGTGGGATGACCTGCATCATAGCCTTTGGATTTAGAGACAACGATGGTCTCGTCCCAAATATCAGGCCACTGGTAAGGTGTTTATCATAGCGCCTGGAAGAAAATGACATGGCCGGCAATCTCTTACAAGCTGATTTTGAAAAGCAACATTAATCAGAAATGATTGTGTTGCGGATGGTGCCGATGCCTTGAACCTCGCACTCGACGACATCTCCGGCTTTTAGCAACACCGGCGGATCCCGGAAGATGCCGACCCCCGATGGCGTGCCGGTGGATATGATGTCGCCGGGCATAAGCGTAATGTCCTGGCTGATAAAGGCGATAATTGTCGGGATGTCAAATAGCATGTCAGCACTGTTGCCATCCTGCATGACATTGCCGTTCACACGCGCTGTTACACTAAGATTAGCCGGATCTTCGATTTCATCAACGGTGACCAGGGCGGGCCCCATGGGAGCAAAGGTATCAAAAGATTTACCGCGAAACCACTGCCCATCCGAAAATTGAGCCTGACGGCCGGAGACATCGTTCATTACCGAGAATCCGGCAACGTAATCCAGCGCTTTTGAGGCTGCGATGCGCTTGCCCGCTTTTCCGATGACAACCGCCAGCTCAGCCTCCCAATCGATTTGATCGCAACTTTGGGGCAGCAGAATCGGGTCGAACGGCCCGCTAAGGGTGTTGGGCGTTTTGGCAAACAACAGCGGTTTTTGAGGCTTTTCAAAACCGCTTTCTTCTCTGTGGTCAAGATAATTCAAGCCCAGGCAGATAATCTTCGAAGGCCTGTTTATCGGGCACCCCAGGCGTACATCCAGCGTTTGACCCGGATCATTAACCGTTTCGATACGCTGCAGCCAGCCCTCTGTAAAGAAACGTTCGCCGACGTCCGGTATCTCGGGGAAAATGGCGCGCAGGTCGACGATTTTGCCGGCCTGCCACAGACCCGGTTTTTCCCGGCCGACGGCTCCGAAACGAATCAGTCGCATGGGTCTTCTCTCCGGCGCTTCAAGCCATCCTGGTAGCAGTTTTTGCCGTACCAGTTAATCTGTCTGCAGATGCCGCGAATAATACTGACCTCTTTGGCCTGCAATCCCATGCGGGTGCCGAATTGGCGCAAATTGTTCATAAAATAATCGGGATTATCCGGCTGAATATAGCTGATCTTGACCAGCACATCTTTTAATTGAGCATACATCCCATCCAGTTCCTGCCGGTTGGCCAGTCGCGGCACAAACGGTTTGCTTGCGGTGGATCTGTCTCGCCGCAGCTCATAGCAGATGATCATCACGGCCTGGGCCAGATTCAATGAAGAAAATTCAGCCGTCGGTATATTGACCAGCCGATGGCACAGACGCAAATCTTCATTGGTCAACCCGCGATCTTCGGGGCCAAAAACGAGTCCTACCCGATTGTTTGCGGTGAGGGGTGCAAGTTCGGGGGCCAGCCGGTCTGCTGAGATCACAGACTGACGTTGTCCGCCAAGGCGCGCGGTTGTCCCCACAACATAGTGCAGAGGCTCAAGGGCCGTCTGCAGGTTTTGATAAACCTGCATTTGTTCAACCACCTGGCTGGCAGTATGGGTGGCCATTTTTAAAATTCGCGTCAGATCGCAGTTTTGCGGATCGACTACCAGCAGTTGATCGAAGCCCATGTTGCACATCGCCCGGGCGGCAGCACCGATATTTTCAGGGTAACGCGGCCGGCATAGGATCACAGACACATTTTTTGAATTGATGACGGCAAGCATCAGCTGACAATTTCAAGGTGGTTGAAAAAATAGGCCATCTCAAAGGCTGCGGTTTCGGGGGCATCGGATCCATGCACCACGTTTTTTTCGATATCAGTGGCAAAGTCTTTACGAATCGTCCCTTCAGCCGCCTCTTTGTAATTGGTGGCACCCATCAGTTGACGGTAGCGGGCGATAATATCTTCACCCTCCAGCACCATCACCACGGCCGGCCCGGAGCTCATAAAATCCGTCAGGCTTTCAAAAAACGGCTTTCCCTGGTGCACGGCATAAAAGCCTTCGGCCTGTTTTTTCGACAAATGAATCATTTTCATTGCGACAATTCTAAAATCTTTGCCCTCCAGGCGCTTTACCACCTCTCCGGTGATACCGCGCGCAACGCCGTCCGGTTTAATAATCGCCAAAGTTCTTTCCATAATGTGTATTTATTCTCCTTCCATCCATTATATGAGTAAAATCCATCTAAAAATAGTAGATCACGCTCCCCGCGTGAATGCGGGATTTCACATCTGATCTTAAAATATTAAGGTGTTCAACAAAGCGCGGCGCAAACCGATTCAAAAGTGGAGCATATTATTCGTGGCCAAAAGCCACTCCCACGATGATGATCCATCATATTAAGTTTAAGGTATTCATTACCAAAGTCCATGTGGGAGCGGCATCTTGCCGCGATATTCGAGCATTTTTAATCGGCCTACGACGAGCGTCGTCGCGTCGTTTGATGCACTCCTTATTGTTTTAAAAATAGTTGTGTAATCCATTTATTCTAAATAACAAAGCTCTTGGGCGTTAGATGCTTTGTTTAGATAGATTTTCTGAGGGTGCCATAACAGACGCCCTCCCCCAAGTCAACGGGCTTTTATAGCGGTTGACAAGCAAAACAGCTCCTTTTATTATTTAGGTAGCCGATATTTTTAAAAGCAGCCCGGGGTCGCCCAAAATTTCGTGATCATAGCCTGCTGGAGTAGTGGAGTGATAGAGCGTTGTATAAGGATAAACCTTATAAAATCATTGCTGCAGCAGTCCAATACGCCACCACTCCGAGATGAAAAGTCCCCATTGTCTGCCCTGTTTTTGGATTGCAGACCTGTTAGACGATAACTTGATGCACGTAATAAAAATTTGAGGATTTGCCATGCCCATCTACGAATTTTATTGTGAACGCTGCAATACCATTTTTAATTTCTTTTCAAAATCGGTTAATACCAGCAAAAAACCTAAGTGCCCCGGATGCAAGACCACCACGCTTTCGCGGCAGATGTCGGCTTTTGCCTTTACCGGCAACGCTAAAGAGGACGGTGACGTTGATGACATGCCGTTTGATGAAAATAAAATGGAAAAAGCCATGCAAATGCTGGCCGGTGAGGCAGACAATATCAATGAAGACGATCCGCGTCAGGCCGCCAACCTCATGCGCAAGCTTTCCGATATGACCGGGCTCGAACTGGGAGACAGTATGAATGAAGCCTTAAAGCGCATGGAAGCCGGCGAAGACCCGGATACGATCGAGGCTGAGATGGGTGATTTATTGGAGACGGAGGACCCCTTTCTGCTGCCGGACAAAAAACCGGGCGCACCAAAGGCCAAACGCCCGACGCCGATTCGGGATGATACGCTTTATGATTTATGATTTTCGAATTCTTGCCAAGCAATCAAGCTAGCCTCAAGAGAGGTTGTAATGAAAAAGGAAATCCTTGATAAATTAGAACTTCGGCAGGGTGATATTACCCGGCTGGATGTGGACGCCATCGTCAATGCGGCCAATACAAAGTTACTGGGGGGTGGCGGTGTTGACGGCGCGATTCATCGCGCCGCCGGCCCGCAACTATTGGACGAGTGCCGCACCATCGGCGGTTGCCCTACCGGCGAAGCCCGTATAACAGGTGGATACAACCTGCTGGCGCGTCATGTCATTCACGCTGTTGGCCCGGTGTACAGCGGCAAACCACAGGATAGCCGGCTGCTGACCGGCTGCTATCTCAACAGTTTAACCCTGGCCGTCGAAAATAACCTCAAGTCCATTGCGTTTCCGGCCATAAGCTGCGGGGTATACGGTTATCCGATCAAAGATGCCTGCAAAATTGCAGTGGACACCAGCATCGACTTTTTAGGCCGCCGCCCATCGTTGGAAAAGATCATTTTTATCCAGTTTTCAGAAAAGGACTTGCAGGTGTATGAAACTTATCTTAATTCAATCGTTTAGCTATGAATTGTCATTTCTCTGAATTTTATTTCATATATCTTTGGGCACGAAACGCGAAATCAAAAAAGCACGCGTTCTTGCTTTTTTTCCTTTTCGTGCTTTTTTGAATTAGTATTCCTTTTCGGTTTGGTTTATCGCCTTTTTAAGGCGTTCATTTTAAATTTGACAAATTGCAGTGCCATTATTAAAATTAAAGCCATACAGCGAGATCGAGCAGATTACGCGCGTTAAGCAAATAATACGCAAGGAGGGTTGAAACGTTATGGTTGAAGTAACCGAGGAAGCGGCTAAACAAATTCAGGATTATTTTAAAGATAAAGAGGTAACACCGATTCGCATTTTTTTAAATGCCGGCGGCTGAGGTGGGCCTTCGCTGGCCATGGCTCTGGACGAGCCCAAAGACAACGATGAGGTATTCGATGTAAACGGTTTCCAGTTTATCATGGAAAAGGAATTTTACGATAAAGCTCAACCCGTGAAAGTCGATTTTCTGGGGTATGGATTTAAAATCGATTCCAGTATTGAATTTGATGCCAGTAATTCCGCCTGCGGAAGCTGCGCCACCTCTGGCGGTTGTGGCGAGTAATAAAACCGATTGAAAATTAAAAAAGGCGACACTTAAAAGTGTCGCCTTTTTTCATGTTTACCGGTTTGCACTTATAGTGTTTGTAAAAAAACGTGCCGATTGCGGGACGTTTTTTTGCTACAACACTTATGCCGCCATCCTTTTTCCGGAACATTATTATGACAAGCGGTATAATATCAAACCACATGCACCGGGGGGTCAGGGAAAAGATGTTCGCATCAGGAATCGTTTTTTAAAGGTCTGGAAACCTGATATTTGAGAGGAGGATGTGGATGTCGGATCTGATGGAGATGATCAAGGGCCGTAGAAGCATTCGCAAGTTTGAAGATTTTTAACCCGGTTCAGCTAATTAATTCTGCTATGCAGGATCCAGTTATAAGTTAATGTTTATTCGTTATGGGTGCGAAACATGATAAGCGATAAAGCCAAAGAAATAATCAAATATCATGAGGCCACCAAGCACCACTTCGAGCGCTATGCCCGGTCGCTGGGGTATATGGACTGGAGCAACCAGCCGAACCCGTTTCGCACTTACAAAAACACCCCGCTTTTAAAACTGCCCCTGTTAAAAACAGACCCGCCAGCATCACATACGGGGCTGTACGAACGGCAGAAGAATGCACCGCAACCGTTTGAAATAGAAACCATTGCCGGATTTTTGGAACTGTCTCTGGGGTTATCGGCCTGGAAAGCGGCGGGCAGCTCCCGATGGTCGTTAAGAATCAATCCTTCCAGTGGAAATCTTCATCCGACTGAAGCGCATTTGATTTTGCCGGCGCTGGATGAACAACCGGGTGGTATCTATCATTACAACGCGCTTGTGCACGCACTTGAACGCCGGGCAGATCTTCCAGCCGATCTCTGGCAAAGCCTCGTCTCCCACTTTGGGAACCACGGATTTTTGCTTGTACTGACCAGCATATTCTGGCGCGAATCCTGGAAGTACGGCGAACGCGCATTTCGCTATTGTAATCACGATGCCGGTCATGCCTTGGCCTGCCTGAGTTTTGCTGCCAACCTCTTTGGCTGGCAATGTGTTTTTCTTAACGAATTGTCCGATGAAGAACTCGAAGCCATTCTGGGTTTCGATCAGGTCCATTTCCGTAAACTGGAAGAAGAACACCCCGATTGCCTTTGTTTTATTTTTCCTTCCGGACCGGTTGACATCCCCAGGGGCTTGCCGGCGGATATAATTTCGGATCTGGCCAATTTAACGTTCAAGGGTGAAGCGGACATTTTGAGCCAGAAATGCGTCGACTGGGAAATCATTTACCACACCGCGCGCCTGGCAAAAAAACCGCCAACGGGAAAAACCCGCATTGAATTGGAACGTCGGAAATGGCTTACAGATATGCCCGGCCCGTTATCCGCAGCCGATATCATTCGTCAGCGCAGAAGTGCTGTTGCTTTCGACAGTAGCGGTTTTTTTAATAAAAACAAGTTTTTAAGCATTCTGGATAAAACCTTGCCGCGGAAAAATATGGCACCGTTTGACGTCGAATTAACCGAACCTTTAACCCACTTGCTGCTGTTCGTTCATAACGTAGCGGACCTGGCACCGGGCCTGTATTTCTTTTTGCGCCGCAATGCCGATTTTAACGAAATAAAAGCGCTTTGCCGTTCTGATTTTCAATGGGCGCCGGAAGAAAAAGATTTCCCGCTGTACCGTCTGGCCGAGGGAAACTACCGTCAGCAGGCGATGATGGTAAGCTGTCATCAGGATATCGCCGGATCGAGTGCCTTTTCAGTGGGCATGATCGCAAAGTTCAAAAAGATTATTACCGCCGAACCGTATCGTTACCGGCATCTTTTCTGGGAAACCGGCATGATCGGTCAGGTGCTGTACCTGGAGGCAGAAGCGCACGGCGTCAGGGGTACGGGCATCGGCTGCTTTTTTGATGATGCAGTCCATGAAATTCTGGGCTTAAGTGACAACCGCTATCAAAGCCTTTATCATTTTACGATCGGCCAATCCATTGAAGATCCGCGATTGACCACCTATCCGCCATATAATCACCTCAAAAACTCATTTTAAAACACTCATATTTTGGCCCAGAGCATCGTCCAGGTTAAATTCAAAAATGAGAGATCCGCTTCATTGTGTTTTAGCATTGCGCCTAACCGTTCGAGTACCTATGTTTTGTTTTTGTGTTATTATGAAAATTTGGATCTATTCTAAAAACAATTTTGATATTTGAAATTGAATCGCAAACCCGTCTATCAATAGCGGCAAAAGATTGCCGTTTGGAGAATTAAATGCCTGCCAATAGCTTAATCAATGAGAAAAGCCCATATCTTTTGCAGCATGCCCATAACCCGGTTGACTGGCATGCCTGGTCTGATGAGACTTTTGAACTGGCCCGCCGGCAAAACAAACCGGTATTTCTGTCCATCGGCTATGCTACCTGCCACTGGTGCCATGTGATGGAAAAAGAATCCTTTGAAGATGAAACCACCGCACGGCATTTAAATGACACATTTGTCTGCATCAAAGTGGACCGGGAGGAACGGCCGGACATCGATGCCGTTTATATGGCCGTCTGCCAGATGTTGACCGGCAGCGGCGGATGGCCTTTAAACC
>JAHEIW010000380.1 GCA_024639185.1 Deltaproteobacteria bacterium
AACTCAAAGTACACCTGCTGTTGCTGCTCGATGATTTTTCCCGTTTTATCCTCGGCTGGCAGCTGTTAACAGAAACCTCCACCGATGCGGTTATTTTATTGGTTCAAGGCGCCATCGACCGATACGGCAAGATGCAGGAGATCTTAACCGACCGCGGTTTTATCTTTTACTCCTGGCGCGGTATCAATCGTTTTGAAAGGTTTTTGCAAACCCAGGGTATTGATCATACTCATGCTCGGCCCCATCATCCTCAAACTCTGGGAAAGGTGGAAGCCTGCAACCGGCGGCTGAAGCAAGAGCTCATTGATCAGCAGCATTTTTCAAATGTTCATGACGCCCAGGCGGCTATCGATGGTTGGGTTTACAATTTCAACTACAAGCGTACCCACCAGGGCATCGGGGGGCTGGTGGTGCCGGCGGAGCGTTTTCACGGTCAGGCCGATCACATATTGGCCGCCATGTCAAAAGGCATCGACGTAGGCGCTGATCATTGCTATAGTTTCCGTGGCATTGAACGCAGTATGATCAACCTGGTGCTGAGCCCGGATGGCAAATTGACACTTTATCTTCTGGGCCAGCCGATTTTATTGACAGGAGGCGAGCATGTCCCAGAAACTGAGCCCCGAGGAAGTCGCCGTAGTGATTAAGGCCAAAAAGATTCTCAAAGCCCGGGGTCTTTCCCCGGATACGGATGTCAAAACTATCTGCCACGCGGCAGGTGTATCGCGCAAAACCGGATATCAATGGGCCAACAAGAAGATATCGGCTTCTGATCCCAAAGAACAGCCGCTGCGTGAGCATCTCCAGCAGCTCAAGGCAGAACATGAAGATCTCAAAAAGCGTTTCGACGATGTACGCTTTGAAAACGAGGGCCGTAAAATTGCCTGGGAAATTCATGAAGTCGATAAAATGCTGGCCGAAAAAAAAAGCACTACGGCCAAGACCAAAAGCAAAAAGCGATAACTTTCTTTAGGATTGAAGACCGCCCGTTACGACAAGCCGCTTGGGTTTTAGCCATATCTACCAGCACGTTAAGTGGCTGGAACCAGGGCTTTGATGAAAACATCAAGCCGCTGAAGGTGGCCGATAATCGCGGCAAGGCATCCAAGGTCACCATCGAAATTGTCAGACGCGTATGCGAGAAAGCAAAACGGTTAAAGCAACAGGCAAAGCGCATCCGGCTCAAGCAGTTTACCAAAGCTCTGGAAAAAGAAGATGCTATAAATCTGAGCGCCAAGACGGTCAACGAGATTTTAATTGCCAACGATCTGGCATCGGCTCAAAGCCGCAAAAAGCGGCCGCAATTTTACCAGAGCTTATGCCAACGGATACCCAACGGACTGTTAAGTCTGGACGGCAGCGAATTTACCATCTGGCTCGATAATATGCCTTTTACCTTCAATTTGGAGCTAGCCGTGGACGTCGACAGCTTTACCCATACCGCCTTTAGCATTGCTGATACGGAGACCACCGATGAGGTGATCCGTGTTTTGGAGACCCACTGCCGCAAATGGGGAACTCCGCTTGGCATTGTTTGCGATCACGGCAGCGCCAACTTGAGTGAAAATGCCATGGACTATATCAAATCCCACGGGATCGAACTGGTTGCTGTCGGTCCGGCCAACCCCAAGGGCAACGGCACCGATGAAGGCGCCTTCAGCCAGATGAAAAAAGCTCTGGGGGTCATCCGCCTGGATATGTCCTCGCCGAAAGCTTTGGCGAAAGGTGTGCTGAACGCCCTGGTTTCTGTCTACGTATATATGCGCAACCGGCTTTGTTTGCATAACAAGGATATCGTGCCCAATGAACAGATGGCAATGCCGGTCAGCCGGGATCAGCGCAGGGCTGAGCGCCAACGGCTCAAGGAACACCAAAAAGCCAAAACTGGCAGTCAACAGGATCAACTCAAACTGGATCATCTACAATGGGTCATTGACCATTCTGGCTTTGAGCTCGAGGCTGACGTCCTGAAACGGGCGCAACGCAGTATCAAATCTTATGAGCTGGAGGCCATCGGTGAAAGTCAAAAGGCATTTGTCAGGGCCATCAATAGAAAACCGGACCGGTGCAATTTGTCTTACTTTTTCGGCATTCTCAAAAACATCCAAAAGCAGCGCGATGAACAGGCCATCAGACAATATTGCCGACAACGCTACAACTACCAGCGGATGATTGATATACAGCGCAAGAAGGACACCGATCAACAACCAGCCTCAATCGATGATATTATCAGCATGCTGGAAAAGGCGGTGACTAAAAAGTCTCGAATTGTCAAAGAGCTGGCCATCAGAAGAGTCCGTGAATGGACCCATGAGCTGATGAAAAATTACAGCTACATGGGATCACTGAAGAAAAAACTTTCTGATGCCTTGGGAAAATTAAATCATCTGAATTTTGAACAAAAGCAAAAAGCCTGGGAACTGATAGAACGGTTCCTGAAACCCGAATCAGAGCAGAAGA
>JAHEIW010000381.1 GCA_024639185.1 Deltaproteobacteria bacterium
GCAGGATGCGTGCATTCAGAATGGCTTTGAAGGACTTTAAATTGTCTCCCATGACACTGGCCGTAGGGCTGGCAATTGAGGTGCCCATGATAATCACATCCGCCTTCAGACGGTTACCGATATCAAGGGCAGCTTCATCGCTTAGGGCAGGCGTTGCAGCGGCATCCGCATCGGTCAATCGGCCGATGCCGGCCCCCCGATGGTTTACGATTGGAAAGCCTCTGGCCTTTAAGATGTTCGCCATGGTGGTTTCAGCAATTGCTTCGAAACCACCCATCTGGTTGCCCCACCAATAGCGAGGCGCATCGTGTTGAAGATTCTGTTCCGAAATCAGAAAAAGGATTGCCGGCTGCTTTACTTTCGCTCTTAGAATATCGGCATTGGAGAGTTGCTTGGCAATTTTTTTACCCGCCACCCGGGCTTTGACCAGGACCCGATAATGCTTGCCGGATTCTGTTTCAGTCAACACTTTGTAATCCAGGACAAATGCATTGGGTTTGGCGTATATGATTTCATTTACCTGCGGAAAATACTCAATCAGGGAATTGACCTCAAGAACCTCTTTGGTCATCAGGGCCACTGCCGACACCAGGCTTTCCGATATGGCCGCTTCGCGGGCTGCTTGAATATTGCCGCCTTGAATCTGGCTCGTTCCAACAACGACAAAGGTTTTATTCTGCACCTTCTTTTTGGCATACGCCGCAGCAGAAAGTGACAGCATCAGGGCTATCGCGATGGCAACAACCCGCCCATACCATTTAATTGACATCCGGCACATTATTAGGCTCCAATTTTTTCTAAATGAGAATGGTAATATCCAATAAATGAATTTTACGATAAATTCAAGATTTAAGCTACTGATTTAAAGCGTATAACCCAAATTCTGAATTTTTTCGGCGGGTCATCCAATCATTCGAGGGATTTCACATCTAATGATAACTAAATTGAGGAATTCAAAAGGCCGCTCGCTAAGATCAGTTGAAAATTTAAAAAATATAAAACTGGCTGTAATATTAATAATTTTATTTCAAGTTATCTGCAAATGATAAAATTCAAGTCTTTCTTTAATTAAGCCAAATGAGACGAAGATGTTTGATGTGTAATGTACCGGATAGATATAGAAAAAAATAATAAATGTAGAACTGTTTTTAGAGGTACAGATTTTACTTCAGGGCAAGGCGTGAGGAGGAGGAAGAGCGACGCGTACATATAGTACGTGAGCGACTTTCGACGACGAGCAACACAGCCCTGGAGCAAAAGATGGGTCTATAAAAACAGTTCTTACAATCTACGGGCGAGTGCATAATCCGCTATATCCAACAACGAATCCTTATATTTAGAGGTCTCGAAAATCGAAAGGGCTTCCTTGGCTCTGGCAACAAAGGTCCTTGATTTTTTTAGCGTATAATCGATCCCGTCATTTTTATGCAACAGCGCCACCAGGCTTTTAAACTCATCATCTGTAAAATCTTCATTCTGGATGATTTTAACCATTTGATCACGATCAGCGGAGTCGGCATGTTTGAGGGCCTCGATAATCGGCAACGTCAATTTGCCTTCTTTGAGGTCTGCCCCGACCTCTTTTCCCAGAGCGACAGTATCCATGGTGTAGTCAAACAGATCGTCAATCATCTGGAAAGCCAGCCCGAGATTATAGCCGTAATCGGACAGGGCCTGCTCTTTTTCAGGGGGCGCCTCCGCAATGACCGCACTGACTGTGCAGGCGGCCTGGAAAAGAACGGCTGTTTTGCGGCGGATGACCTCCATATACTCTTCTTCGGTGAGCGTGACATCGCCTTTGCGCATCAGTTGATGGACTTCACCGGTGGACATGTTCTCGGTTAAATCAGAAATGATATGAATGACTTTAATTTTGCCGGAATCCGCACAGATGGCCAGGGCCCGGGCAAGCAAAAAATCTCCCACCAGTACGGTGACGGCATTGCCGTACACCGAGTGGGCAACGGTTTTGCCCCGCCGCAGAACTGCATCGTCGATGATGTCATCGTGCAAAAGCGTGGCGGCATGCAGGTATTCCATGGCTGAGGCAACGGTCTTGGCGTATTTGTCGCTATAACCACAGATTTTAGCGGCCAGCACCAGCAGCAGAGGCCGCAGCCGCTTGCCGCCGGCAAACAAAATATGGTTGGCGACTTCGGACACCAGATCAAGATAAGGTTTTAAATTCTCTGATAGCTGATTTTCGATTTCATCGAGATCTGCCTGGTTTCCCGCCAGAATCCGCTTTTTGAGGTCCTTCATATAGCATCTCCTATGAGGTCATATTCCATTGCATCGCTTACCTTGATATGTGAAAATGATCCGACTGCAGGAGCCGGTTGCCCGGGGCTGGATTTTATGTAGGTCATGCCATCGACTTCAGGCGCCTGGAATGGTGTCCGACCGGCAAACAAATTTTTTTCAACCGGCTCTTCGACTAAAACCGGCAATGTTTGCC
>JAHEIW010000044.1:0-6041 GCA_024639185.1 Deltaproteobacteria bacterium
CCATGACCTTTGCGAGACACGATTGCACATTCTTTGACCTGGGCATAGCGTTGAAAAACCATTTCATGATGCTCCGGTTCGATGCCGGGTCCATCGTCGCTGACCGCCACCACCAGATCTTCGCCATCTCTTTCAAGCAAGACTTCGACGTGTTTCTGTCGGTGATGGAGTGCGTTTTTTATCAAATTGCCGACGATCTGGCGAAATTTAGTTTCATCTAGAAACATTTGCAGATCTTTTGCCCGGGGTGAGATATCCAGTACAATGCCACAGGTTTTTAAATAGCCGAGCGCTTCCGGTTCACGGGTATATTCGGCATATTTTTCAAAAATAGCACCTGCATTGGTTTCAAGCGCATCTTGCAAAGCCTGCACAATGGATTGTGCCGGATTAAAGCGTTCACCCAGAAAACACCCCGCTTCCGCCCGACCAATCTCCAGCATGTTGTGAAGCAACTCGCGGGCTTTTTTCGAATTGCGCAACGTGCGTTTTAACGTATTTTCCTGACGCTTGGATAAAGGGCCAAATTTATCCTGACGCTCGAGCAGGGTCCGTAAACCGGTCTCAATGATGGCGATAGGGTCTTTGAGTTCATGGACGAGAAATTCGATTTCAATATCTTTGAAAAATTGCTCGGCATCGTTTCCCGTCCGCTGCAAATCTTTTTTATTTTCATTCTGTTCGCTCATTGCAAGAACCTTTACAATTCACTTATTGCATCAAGATTAATAAGGCGTTTTGATTCAGCTGCGCTTTTGCTTTTTCCCGCTTGGCGATGGCTTTCTGTTGCTAAATCGTTCAGTCGGGTAAAATTGCACTGTCACTGTTGTACCGCCGCTGTTATGGCAGGTTTTGTCATCGGTGTGCGGTGTGCAATCCACTACATTACCCGGACATTCATGCCCTTTTGCATCTACCAATTCACACAACTGGGATGCCATTTTTATCTTGAAGTTATACCTTTCCGAAAAAATCTTCATGCGCAGCAAATCAAAGCCTTTGCCGCCGGCTTTAAAGTCATAGGGCTGCCGGGTGGAATACTGCATGGTGTCATAAGCGGTAAAATAATTTTCAAAAATCAAGCGCAAATTTTCATCGCTGATGCCGATGCCATTATCTTTGACTTCAAATTCCGGGCCAATTTCGCCTTTACGCACTTTGACCGATATGTTTCCACCGTCAGGTGTATTTTCAACGGCGTTGCGAACCAAGCCTTCGATGACCTTTCCCAAAACGTCGGGCGGTATGTAGACCGAAGCAGTTTCCGTTACATAAGTCCTCAAGCGGCACTTGCGATGTGCAAATTTAGATCGCAGCGCTTTAATTTTTTCTTTTACAAACGGTCCCAGCGCGACCACCTCTGATCTTGCCTTGCGGGGGCCGTAGGTTTCTTCAATGTGCCCGCGAATTTTTTGGATAATGTCGTTTTCCCCCAACCCCAACGAAATCAGGATTTCCAACTCATCCACACATGCGTCCAACAGGGCGGAGAGCATATAATAGGCTTTGTAATCCTTTTCGCGCAGGATGTCCTCCAGCTGGTACTGCATCTCGAGCAGCCGCTGTAAGTTTCTTTGCGCACGATCGAAAATGGGCGACCAGCCCTCATCAGGCATTTCCGAAAGCCGTTTTCTCAAAAGATTCAATGAGGCCGATAAAATCGAAACCGGTGTTTTTAATTCATGGGACAGGTGGTGAATCACGCGGTCCTTGGTACGGTTCAAGCTTTTGACATCTTCATACGAGCGCTTGAGTTCTTCATTGATGCTGGCATTTTCTATCGGCAGCGCCACCAGATTGGCGATGGTTGTCAAAACATCGATATGGGTTTGATTAAAATCCCCCTCCTTTTTGTTGACGGCACAAAGCACACCGATCATACGGTCTTCGAGCATCAATGGCACATCCAACATGTTGCGCGTGCGATAGTTCGCCTGGCGGTCAATTTCTCGCACAAAGTGAGGGTTTTTATAAGCATCTTTTATAATCTGGGGCTTGCCGGTACTGTAAACCAGCCCTGCAATACCTTTGTCGATCGGGTAGCGAATTTCTTTAAAATTGGTGCCGGTTTCGGATTTATCGAAGACGGCTTCCCGAAAGAAAAATTCCTGGTTGGCCTGGTCGAGCAAAATAACCATGGCGCCTTCCACACGCAGTAAATCCTGAATTTCCTTGGTTATCAACATCAGCCGCTGATCAAGACCGCGGTATTGATACATGGCACGCGCTATCTGGAAAAGCGCACGATTTAAACGCGCATTGCGCTTTTCCTCGGTTACATCCCGCAGGGTGACGACTTGGCCGGCGGGTTGATTTTGCTCATCATAAAAAATAGCACCGTCAACGATGATATCCAGCAATCGGCCGTCTTTGGTCAGGCGCTTGGTTTCAAAGCCTCGAAGAACCTTATTTTTGTGTAAACGCCGGATACCTTCAATCGTTTGATCTTTAAAATTTTCGGGGACGAATGGTATTTTCTTGCCTTTCAGTTCTTCCAAGCGCCAACCAAATACATTTTCGAAAGCGGGGTTCAAATAGGACACCGTATTATCCAGATTAAACACGAATACAGGGATGGGCAGAAAACTTAAAAAGGCACGGTACCGCTGCTCGGCTCGGCGGCTTTGCTGGGAAAGCTCCAGCGCACAGGATTCAGATTCGCTTAATGCCCGCCGGGCCATCACTTTATCGGTTACATCTCTGGCGATGCCTCTGAAGCCCATCGGCTCACCATCGTTATCTTTGATCAGGCTGGCAGAAATTTCCAGATGACGCCTTTCACCGTCCTTGCGGATGATTTCCCAGCTGATATCCACTATGCCCTTACCGGTACGATAGATCTTGTTAAACGCATCTCGGGCAATTTTCGCGTTCATCTTATCCATAAAAGTGCGGAAATTGCTGTTTTTAATTTTGCGGCGGGAGTAACCGAATATGCGACAGAGCGCATTGTTGAAAAATAGAAAATTGCCTTTTAGATCGACTTCGTAAAAACCATCAGCGACATCTTCGATCAGAACACGATAGCGTTCTTTTTCAATCTGTGTTGCTGCGGCTTTCACAGCTGAAGTCACCCCGGAATTGCCGGGCTTAGGCCGTGAAGATTTAGCGGTAGGATTTTTGGGTCTGCGAGAGGTCATTTAAACGCTTTTTATAAAAGTATGGAATTGTGTATTGCGGCACAAGGAATCTTAGAACAAAAAGTTTAAGGATCGAAACGGCTTTTAACAATCGCAGGATAACCGATGGGTCTTAATGTTGTAGAATAATCTGCCCCTGCATGTGATGATGGTTTAGCTTTTGTTTTCAAGAATCCCGAATGATTCCGTGTCTAACAAATTGATGCCGCTGGCCTTCAAAACCTCAATAGCCTTGTCATTGTCGCTGAAGCGAAAAATCATAATGGCATTGCCCTGAGCAAACGTAATAAAAGCATACATAAATATGACCGACACACCTGCTTGCGTCAACGGTTTAAGCAGAACTGCCAGACTGCCGGGTTTATCTTCGATTTCAGCCGCAACGACTTCATTAACATAAGCGGGGATTTGCATTTCCATTAAAATTTTCCGGGCAGTTGCCACATCCGAAACCAGTAGCCGCAACTGACCAAAAGCGCCGGTATCCACCAGATTCAGTGCTCGCAGATTGATCCCGGCACTGCCAAGCGCATCAGTGACCTCGTGCAATCGACCGGGTGCATTTTCGATGGATACAACAATTTGTTTTAGTTTTAAACTCATTGGTGCCTCCCTCATTGAAATAGAATCGACATTAAGGCCAAGTCAAGTGTTTTGGCTCACATTAGACTATAAGTAAAAGCGTCTGGCTGTCAACCGGTGTCCAATTTGATTGCGTGATTCTCACGCAAAGGCGCAAATATGATATTTCTTTTCACAGCATGCTAACCAACAGATAGTCTAATTTTTACATTTAATCATCAAGGTTTTAATGTTCAGCAATAAAACAAGAAGATATAGAAGCACGAAAACAGATGATTATGAAAACCTTTCGCGTTTTCGCGTTTTTCGATCTTTCGTGGTTAAGATCTATGGGTTACAACTACTGCTCAGGCGGCCAGAGGTCCTTTTCCTCCAAGACCGTTCTCAGCGTTTTTAGCGCCTGATTGGTGGCCGGCACACCACCATAAACAGCGGTTTGGAAAATAACTTCGGCGATTTCCTGCGGCGTACAGCCGACATTTAACGCCGCATGCATATGTAGCTCTAATTCATCCAAACGGCAGAGAACCGTCAGGGCCGCAACAGTTACCAGCTGTCGGGTCTGGTGCGGAATTTTTTCCCGGGCATACATCTGACCGGTGATAAAAAGCGATAAATCTTTGGCCAGATCCTTGTCAAATGATCGCCATAGATCAAAGGGCCTTTCTCCTTCAAAATCCTTAAAATAAAGTCCGGCTGTTTTTTTTGTCTTTTCAATTATATCCGTCGTCACTGAATACCCCCCTTCTTTCCAAAAAACAATCAGCCCTGCCGACAGCAGGGCTGATCAAATTTGCAGTTTTATAAGCGATTCATTTTGCAGGCGATCGCTAAGATCGGCGCCTAGCGCTTTACCTTCTTAACTTCCTCGGTGATTGCCGGGACAACTTCAAACAAATCGCCGACAATACCAAAATCAGCCTTTGAAAAAATCGGCGCTTCCTCGTCCTTGTTGATGGCCACAATATACTTGGATGTCGACATCCCCGCCAGATGCTGAATGGCGCCTGAAATCCCGCAGGCAACATACAATGTCGGGGATACCGTTTTCCCGGTCTGGCCCACTTGATCGCTGTGCGGGCGCCAGCCCTCATCAACTGCAGAACGCGAGGCCCCGACGGCTGCGCCAAGCGCATCAGCCAGTGCTTCAATACCGGCATATTCACCGCCGGTACCCCGGCCACCGGAAACAATGATATCGGCTTCTGTCAGCTCGACTTTATCACTGGTATCCATTTTTTTGTCGACAACCGCAGTTTTGACCTCACCGAGTTGGACTGCCGGTTTTTCAATGGCGCTGTCTTTGGCCGCTTCGGTTATATCCATTACATTGGGCCGAATAGCGACAATTTGACGAGCACCGTCGATCTCGACATCTGCATTGATTTTGCCGCCAAACATCGGTCGGGTGTAGGTTAAGTTGCCATTATCCAGCTGGATTTTGACACAATCCATGGCCACACCGGCATCCAGTTTGGCCGCCAGGCGCCCGGCCAGATCCTTGCCCTGTGCCGATGCGCCCATAATAATCACAGCCGGATCAGCCGATTGAGCCAGATCAGCCAGTACATTACAGTAAGCATCGGTTGTATAATCCGCCAAACCGGCGTCATCAGCAGCCAGTATCTTATCAGGGCCGCATTTTTTGAGCTCTTCGGCAAGGCCGTCGACACCGGATCCAAGAATGACGGCTGTCAGTTCGGCGCCTAAGCCATCGGCCACGCGCCGCCCTTCACTAACGACCTCAAAGCTAACTTTACGAAGTTCTCCGTCTCTTTGCTCTGTTATCGCAAAAACACCTTGTGCCATTTTATGTCTCCTCTAAATTATTTTAGTTTCTTCGTGTAAAATTCTTACCAGCGCTGCTGCCTTATCACCTGCCGCTTCACCCTCAATCATTTTAACGGCCTGTCTTTCAGGCGGCAAACTCATCGCTTTTATCTTTACTTTGCGATTGGCGGCCCCTACCTGAGCGGCATCTACGCCCAAATCGGCAACGGTCTTTACGTCCACGGGTTTTTTCTTGGCTTTCATGATACCCGGTAATGAAGCATAGCGCGGCTCGTTGAGCCCCCGCTGGGTGGTAAACAGCGCCGGCAAAGACGCTTCAACGACAACAGTGCCACCTTCAACAGTGCGATCACAGATAATTTTACTATCAGCAAGTTCAACTTTGTTGACCATGGATACCTGAGGAATGCCCAGTAGTTCAGCTACCGCCGATGCGACCTGATAGTTGTCTTCATCCACAGCCCGGTGACCGGCAATGATCAATTCATAAGGAATATCCTTCAAAGCAGCAGCCAGCAATTTGGCAGT
>JAHEIW010000044.1:6141-9847 GCA_024639185.1 Deltaproteobacteria bacterium
GACATCTGCGCAATCATATCCTGGTTCATCTGATAATCACCGATCGGTTTACCAAACTGCTTGCGTTCGGTGGCATACTTAATCGTCTCATCTAAACAGGCCTGCGCTACGCCCACGCCGCCAGCGGCAGCTGATAGGCGGGTTTGATTCAAGGATCCGAAAAGGATTTTGGCGCCATCACCGGGTTTGCCAAGGATATTTTCCTTGGGCACTTTGGTATCGGTCAGATAAATTTCTCCGGTGGGTGAAGAGCGCGATCCCAGTTTATCCAGAGCCGTGGTGCGCACGTCGTTAAAATTTTTAAGCTCAACCACAAAAGCCGATAACCCTTTAGAACCGGCATCACGATCGGTGTAGGCATAATAAATCATCACATCACCCACATCGGCGTTCGAAATCCAGGTCTTGGACCCGTTTAAAAGCCAGTGATCACCCTTGTCTTCGGCGCGGGACTTGATGGCCATGACATCTGAGCCGGCATCCGGTTCGGTCATGGCAAAGCCACCCATGTATTCGGCGCTGACCAGCTTGGGGATATATTTTTGCTTTAATTCTTCGCTGCCGTAGGTTTCAATGGTATATGCACAACCCAGGGCCTGCATATTCACCTGCACCCGCAAAGAGCTCGATGCCCGCGCGATTTCTTCAGTAATAATCATGGCGGCCAGCCAGCCCATTTCGGAGCCACCATAGGCCTCAGAAATAACGGTGCCAAAAAAACCGAGTTCGCCCATGGGTTTGACGGCTTCCTCGTAGGGAAAATAATGCTTTTCATCCCATTCATCGGCAAAGGGCGCAATTTTTTCGCTTGCAAAATCACGCACCGTATTTCTTAAAATTTCAAGTTCTTCCGGCAAACTAAAATCCATTTTTTCCCTCCTGAAACTGATGTTATGGGGTCAATGTATACTGTATACACTCTTGGCACAAAAGATGAACTATAGAGGAAGGCACCATTGGTGTCAAGCAAGAAAGCGATTAAAAATCGGATAAATATCGCCTATTTTGCACCGATTTAGACCCTTCCCCGCTGAATTGATTCAATAGGGAGAATCTGGCACTTGCAAGCAGGTGGATCAATCCAAATGAGCAGGTAGCCAAGGTCAATTGAGAGGATCTACACAGATGATATTAGCCGTCGGCAAATGAGGGTTAGATTCCTTTGTCACGAATTTTTTTATCATGCTTGAGACGCTCCTGGATCCCTTTTCCGATGGAATAATTGCGGCTGAATTCCGACCAGAACTCCCGATCCTTTGCCTTCCAGTCGGAACCAAAACGTCGGTCAAAATAGTCACCCAGTTTTTCAAAAAGCAGTTTCCAGGGCGGCTCACCGCGCTGGTATGCCCCCAGGATCGAATCCAGCAATTCATCAAGCTCAGACAGCTTTTCCTTGGGCAGATAGGAAATGGCTCCCTTTTGAATGGATTCCATCAAGGTTTCCCGATTGACAGCGTGGGCCGTAAGCATGACCGTTGGAATACCGCGATCAACAGCCTCCTCGAGCAGCTTAAGTCCATTAACTCCCATAATATCCAGGATGGCCAGATCATAGCGCCCCTTTTTTATTTTTTGCGACGCACCCTCATAATCCCGCGCCGTATCGATGTCCGACTCATCCAGCAAATCCGCGATGGTTTCCAGGATATCCTCTTCATCATCCACGGCCAGAATATGCTTGCCTTTGAGTAAAGATTCGTCACCAGACATGTGAAGCGCCTCCTATAATCGAATGCCGCCCTGTTGCGTTTTTACTCCAAAAAGCCCATTACCCTCGGCAACCACAAAACAACATCCGGTATGTAGGTTATAATAAAAAGCACGATCATCTGAATGATAATAAATGGAATCACCGCTTTGGTTATGTAAATCAAATCTTTATTGGCTATTGCACCGGTGATGTAAAGACTGACACCCATCGGTGGCGTGCAATATCCGATGGCCAGATTGACCGTCAGAATCAGACCAAAATGCATCCAGCTGATATCAAACGCATCCAGCATCGGTAAAAATACCGGCCCCAGTATCATGGTTGCCGAAATAATATCCATGAACATACCGATAAACAGAAGCAGTGTGTTCATGGCCAGAAGGAACACGTAAGGCGATTCGATTGCACCCAATACCGCTTCAGTGATTTTACCCGGAATATTTTCCAGTGTCAGCAAACGGCCGAAGCAGACCGCACCGGCAACAATGATCAGCAGGGTAGCGGACGTCACCGCTGAGCTGACGGTTACTTTCTTGACATCTGAAAATTTCATCGAGCGGTGAATGAACAGCTCCACAATAAACGCATATACGCAGGCAACCACAGCCGCTTCATTGGCGGTAAAGGCGCCTGAAAAAATGCCGCCGAAAATAATGACCGGCAGCATCAAAGCCCAGAAACACTCCTTAAAAACGGCTAAGAGCTCGGCCGGTCTGGGAATCGGTTTACGCACGATTTCTTTTTTCTTGCGAAAAACAAAATAGGTGTAGAGGCAAACGCCGAACATAATAAGAAGACCCGGAAAAAATCCGGTCAAAAAAAGGCCTTCAAGGGAGACGTTGCTGATCATGCTGTACAAAATCATACCGATGCTGGGCGGGATGATCACACC
This sequence comes from Deltaproteobacteria bacterium, assembly GCA_024639185.1. GTDB lineage: Bacteria > Desulfobacterota > Desulfobacteria > Desulfobacterales > JAHEIW01 > JAHEIW01. Next base: position 8,745 of record JAHEIW010000044.1, read on the forward strand.
CAGGTTGGGTGAGGTGGTCATGACCCCCAGGGTATACTTTTGCGGATACCCGTTATCGATCAGAGCCGGAATCATAAAGCCTCCCAAAGCCACCACGGTGGCCACCGTGGAGCCTGAAATGGCGCCAAACAGCCCGCAGGCCAGGACCCCGGCCATCCCAAGGCCTCCCGGAAGCCAGCTGACAAGTGAATTTGCCATCTTAATCAGCTTTTCCACAATGGTGCCGGCCGTCATGATATTGCCGCACAGAATAAAGAAAAGCACCACCACCAGGGCAAAGTTATCCATACTGCGAAAAATCGTTTGGGCCAAAAGGAGAATGGGCAGGTCTGTAAAAAATATGAAACCCAATACGGCGGTAAAGAAAAGACACATAAAGACGGGAACATAGGTAGCCATACATCCTAACAGGATGGCCAGGATGACGATGTGGCTGGTTTCCATAGTCCAATTCTCCTTAGTTCAACTTAACGCCAAAATTAATCCTGGGCCTTTTTGGCCAATTGTTCCTGGATATCCTCGTAGAATACCTGAATAACCCGAATCAGCATCAACACGCCCATCAATGGCAGAATTGAATACAGATATACCAGCGGTATTTGCATGATAATCGTCTTTTGCTGGGTACGAACCTGAAGGGCTGCGATCAGCCAACCATAATAAATCATCATGAACGCAAAAATCATGACGACAAAATTACTGAAAAAAGTTAAGGGGACTTTCAACTTGGGAAAAATCTGGACGGACGCGTCAATTTTAATCAGCGAACGATTTTTAACAGCTGCAACGCATCCGATAAAGGTGGTGTAGATGATGACTTCGCGCACCAACTCCTCAGACCAGGCCAGTGAATAGTTGAAGCCGTATCGCAAGATGACATTGAAAAAAAGCGCCACCAGAGCAACAAGCACACTGATAAACAGCGTCCATTCTTCAAAAAAAGTCAAGACCTTGTCCAGGAAATTCAGAATCTTTCCAAACATGGGGGCCTACCTCTTCGTCCGGAAATTAGTAAAAGGGGCTTCGGTCAGACCGAAGCCCCTTTATTAGTGCGTCGTATCAAAATAATCAAGTTATTTTGTATAGCCCATGTATTTTTGGAC
>JAHEIW010000044.1:9947-31326 GCA_024639185.1 Deltaproteobacteria bacterium
TGGGGGCCTACCTCTTCGTCCGGAAATTAGTAAAAGGGGCTTCGGTCAGACCGAAGCCCCTTTATTAGTGCGTCGTATCAAAATAATCAAGTTATTTTGTATAGCCCATGTATTTTTGGACGTCCATTAAATAATTATCCGGGCGAAATTTATCGCCGGCTTGGAGTTTGTTGATTTCAGGCGCAAATTTTTGATGTACCGAATCGGCCTGACCTTTGAGGGTCATCATCTCTTTGTCAGGCAGTTGAAAAAATTCGATCCCCTTGCCCATAGCAGCCTTGCGCTGTTCCATTTCCTGTGCTTTGGCAGCCACACGCGCCTCAGCACACATGTCATGGACCGTCTCAACCAGCGTTTTCTGCAGATCCGGCGGTAATTTATTAAACCAGGCCTTGTTGAAGAGCCAGATAAACAGGCCCTGAGCATAGTTTAATTCGGTAAAATATTTAGCCACCTCAAATTTTTTAGTGATGCTGCACACGGTGAGGGTATGATCCAATCCGGTGATAACCCCCTGCTTCAAGGCCACCGGCACATCCGGCCAGGGCATGACGACCGGGTTAAAACCCCATGCCTTATAGGACAGCTTGTTAACCGCAGCCTCTGCAATGCGGAATTTGACCTGCTTGGCATCGGCAATGGTTTTGACCGGCACGGTTGTGGCCCAGCCGTAATTGCCGTAACTGGCAATATCGACGGCCATGATTCCCTGATGATCCATGGACATCAGAAAATGGTCGAAAAGTTTTCCGCTGTTGACGAATTTTTCAAGCTTATCAAAGGAATCGACCAAAAACGGCAGGTTGACGATACCGAATCGGGGTCCCAGATTGGTGGCCGCAACCGAACTAACCGCCATACCCTGAATCGCGCCCATTTGCAGCTGATTGAGAACCTCAACCTCGCCCCCCAGCATGGAAAACGGTTTATAATCCAGATACATCTGGCCATTGGTTCGTTTCCACAATTCATCCCGAATGGCAAATCCGGTGTAAACACCCTTTAAAACCGGATGGGACACATTTGAAACGATGAACTTATATTTAGCACCTGATGGATCGAAGGCGGGTTTCCATTTTTCCAGGGAGGGTCCTTTGGCGAGGGCCGGGCTGATGAGCAGACCAAAAATAATGAGAAATAGCGTCGCACAGAATGTGAATCTTTTGAAATGCATTAGTACCTCCTTTTTCGGCTGTATGCCTTTAATTTCTAAATTTCATTCATTTGCCAAAGATGATTTGAGATTTGATAGCTATATCACAGCTATCAGGCTTTTTGTCAAGTAAAAATATCGAACCAGACACAGTTGCTATTTCTGTCAAATGTAGTCAGAATAGGCATCGACAAAAAGTCAGCGCTTGGAATTCAATGCGTATAAAGACGAAATCGAATTGGATCTCTGCAAATTCCCGACCATCAGACAGACATTCCTTAAAGCCAGAATATCGCTACAAAAACCAGCTATCATTGTTCTGTGAATCCTGAATCTTGCACGGGCCGGATGCTTCCATAGGCAAGGCACTTAAGGGTGAAGCTATAGTGAACTATGCTTCGGCCATAATAACGCAGCATATGGGAGCCTCCGGCTCGCCTGTAGGGTGAAAATTAATGCGATAAAATGATTTTCATCCGATTTAGCAGATATTGTTAAAATTTGACGCTGTTAAATTAAGTAAATTATTGTATGTGAGAGAAAAAAAATCGCATTAATTTTCATGCAAGATTCAGGTTAGGGTCCTGTCCAGTATCGCTGCGGATCAAAACGCCGCAGCATAGCCAATTCATTTTCGGTTGGTTTTGGTGTTTGCGTCAATTCCTCAGCGATCTGCAGTGGCCATCCGGTATTGTCTTGAACCGTCTCCTGACTGATGCCCGGATGGACCGACACAAGGATCATCTCGCGGCTTTGGGGGTCAAATTGCAAAACCCCCATTGTGGTGATCACCGTTGTCGGCCCGCCCCGCGGCAGCCCGACTTTGCGTCGCCAGCCCGTACCGGTACCATAACCAGGCGATGTTATATAATCAACTTGAGGCACAAAACGGCGTTTTTGATGATTCATGATAATGATGTGCCGTTGCGCCAGGCTGGCTAGATCACAGGCACCGCCGCTGCCCGGCAGGCGCGTGGTAACATTCTCCGCACCGCCAATGTAGCTGGTATTGAGGTTGCCGAATCGATCGATCTGGGCGCCGCCGATGAAACTGACATCGACCTGTCCCTGTTGCAACAGCCCCATCATATCGGCCGTATCCGCCAGCCAGCGCGCGCGATAGAGGTTGGGCAAGTCGCCCATGGTCAGAATAGGCTCGGGTGCCAGGGTATCGCGCACGATCCCCAATTCGTAAATGCCCACCGCCTCAGGAGCATGCGTACTTTTGGCCAGCAAAAAGCCCAGCAGCGGCAGGCGCATGCCCACAAAAACGACTTCACCGTCTGCAACTTCACGGGCTGCAGCGGTGACCATTAGCTCCGGTAAAGTATATGACATCTCAAGCGCCTATTTTGTTTACATTTAATTGAAAAGTTTTAAGCCTAAGCGATTCAGTTGGTCGCTGGCTTCTCGCTTCTGGCTGCTGGCAGGAAGCCGGGAGTCAAAAGCTCGAGCCAGTATCCAGCAGCAAGAGGCCAGAAGCATTGTAAGTTTGGCCCCCTAAACCCAGAATCCTGAACCTCTAAACCCTGAACCCTGAACCCTTAACCCGAATCTAATACCCATAATCCACCGACTCTGAAAAATCGTGATGGGTTAGGGCCAATTGCGCCATACGTTTTTTACCCAACAATTTGGTGTAATCCTGCCAGCTGTGCACACTGTCCACCCAGCGTTTACGCCAATCGAGAAATGTTTCCTGGGTTTTGCTTTCAGTTCGGTAGTCGATGAATCCCTGATGATCCCGGTTATAAAAACCGGGCACCGGTGAAGGATGGCCGCCCCAGGGTGCATGTGCCACCGCGTTGACCCGGTAACCCGGTGTAATCACGCGATTGGGATCGCGACTGATGACATCCGGCTCCACAATCTCTTCGGCGGTAATAATGATGTGACGACTGGCCAGACAGGCGTCACGAATCAGGCCCAGATTACCCCAGGCATGGGCATTGCCGTAAATATCCGCTCGCTGAAGGTGAACAATGGCAACATCCGGCCTTAGGGCGGCCACCGCAGTCAGTTGATCGCTGCTAAACGGGCAGGTCATGGTTTTCAGGTTGGTATTGGTTTTGAAAAGATCGCTGCCCAGAGCCGTGCGGGCGGGCATGAAGGGGACCCCCATGGCGCCGGCCCGCAGCGCCATGGCCAGGGTCAGATTTGAATGGTCTTCCATTTCCAGGGACCCGCTCTCAACTGCCCTGCGAAAATTATAGCAGGAACCTGTAATCACATTGCCAACCCAGGCAGCCCGAATTTTGTGGACACACCCTGCGCCAATAATTTGATCAAACAGGATATCCGATATGGGCCCAATGAGGGTCAGGCGTCGCTTTTTTTGACGGATGAGCTCGTGTCCGGCGGCAAATGGGATGAGGGTTTCCTGGGCAAGACCCAAGGCGATGGAGCTGCCATCCGGCACGAAACGGTCAATGGCTTCCGAAAGGGGCAGCAGTCGAGACACAGGCAACTTGAGCAACCTCCAGCATCAATGTGGATCTTAAGCGGAATGGGTCAACTTTTATGATTTGATGGATTTTACGAAATCGTCAAAGAATTGGTTTTGTTGTTTCCAATCCGGCCCAAAGCGTTTGTTAAAAAAACCACCGAGCTTGTCAAAAAGCTTACCCCAGACAGGCTGACCTCCTTTGAGGACGACATCAGCAAGAAATTCGTCCAGGTTGCTCATTTTTTCTTTGGGCAGGAAAGAAACCGCCCCCAGTTTGATGGACTTTTCCAGGGCTTCAGGCGTCAGGGCGTAAGCAGTCAACATCACCGTCGGAAATCCACGCTTTACAGAGGTTTTCAAAAGATCAAAACCGTTTACACCCATGATATCCAGAATGACGATGTCAAACGTATAACCCAGCAATAATTGGTGCGCCGTATCATAATCATTGGCTTTGCGCACCATACACATGTCCAAAACCTCTTCCACGGTATCAGTCACATCCACCTCGTCATCGACGGTCAATACGATTTTATCTTTTAAGAGAGTTGCAGGATCCATGATGTTGATTTCTCCTTTCGGTAAAGGGCGACAATAAGCACACAAGCTGGCGGAATTAATTTTCTAGTGCCGTATATCATTATAAAATTCTTCAAGTCAAGATATGCCTCTATTTCCCAAGATCAACCCCATTCATTCATTTCGCGATAAATAAACGCTGTCCGTATTGATTTTAGCTTGCATAGCAGGCTAAGCTGTACTAAGGATGTCAGGTTTCGGGCCTTCGCCGCGTCGTAGCGGCTTCGTCCGCGCAGGCGGGTGTCAGGCGTTAGGAGACAGAGGTCAGATGACAGATGACAGATGAAGGATGAAGGATGGAAAAATTGTAGCATGAAATACCCTGACAGATTTCTGTCTTATGTCCTCCTTTCGTCTTTTTGCTAAAGACCTTAACACTGACTCTTAAACTTAAAATCGGAACTCTTAACCCGAAACGCGATACACGTAACCCGCGACACGTAACGCGTAACGCGCAACCCGGAAAAAAATGACTCCCGCAGAAGAAAAACAGATCGCGGCTTTAAATGAAACGTTAGCCCAAGAAATCAAGATCAAGTGCCTGCATAATAATCATGAGCAAAGCGACCCCATTGTTCGTTTTTGCGATTATCTCAGCCAACAGGTACCCAAAATCCGTGTCAAAAAGGAAAGCGGCGATCCGGATGAGATGCCTGGCATACACGTTCATGACAGGCTATCCTTTCAGGCGGTTCCCTCTGGCACCGAAATCGGACCTTTTATCGATGCCCTGCAATTGGTCGCAGAAGACAACGCCCCGATAGACGAAGACATTGCATCACAACTAAAAGCCATTGATTTACCGACGCATCTGGTTTTGTATGTTGCAGCACAATGCAGCTTCTGCCCGCAGGCCATACGCCAGCTGCTACCGCTGCTGGCGGCAAACCGCCATATTCATTTAACCATTGTTGATGCCATGTCTTTTCCCGAACTGGCAGAAAAAGACAACCTTCAATCCGTACCGACATTGATTTTAGAAGATCAATTCCGCTGGACCGGAACATTTCAGACGAACGAAATTATCGAAGTCATGGCAAAACGCGATCCCAGTGCCCTGGGGCCACAATCGCTTGAAATGCTGCTCAAAGAGGGTAAAGCCGGTCAACTGGCAGAAATGATGCTCGAAAAAGCGCAGATTTTTCCGGCCTTCTATGAGCTGCTCATTCATCAGAAATGGCCGGTTCGTCTGGGTGCGATGGTGGTCATGGATGAGCTGATTGAAAAAAACCTGAATCTGGCCCTGCAGACGGTTGAACCATTGTGGCGAAAATTTGACAATGCTGATGACCGCGTCAAAGGTGATTTGTTGTATATTTTCGGAGAAATGGCGCAAAAGGACTTTGTCCCCCGTTTAGAAGCAATCCTGCGGGGTCAATATGACAGCGAGTTAAAAGAGGCGGCCGCGGAGGCTTTAGACAAAATTAAGGTCGCAACGGATGAAGATCAAAATTTCAAGCGATAGGACGTAAGATCTATAAAAACGCTCACGGGTACATGACCGGCGAGCGTTTCTGCAGCAGATTGGGCTGATGAAGCGGTTACTCAGTTTTCTTCTTGGAGTCGTCTTTTGCTTTAACGTCAGTTGCTTTTTCTTTTGCTGTTGTTGCCGGTTTGGTTTTGGTCGCCGTTTTGGGTTTGGTTACAGATTTTTTCCTGGCTGTTTTGGGGGGCTTGGATGTTTCTTCTTTTGCTTTGGCACCACTTTTCTTCTTGGTTTCAGATTTTCGTTTGGCTTCGGGTTTTGAGTCCTTTTTGCGCGCTGGTTTCCTGGCGTCCTTGGCTTCCGCGGCAGTCTTCTTTGCAGTGGCTGTTTTAGCTTTGGCAGCTTTCTTTTTGGTCTTTTTCTTGCCCTCTGATTCGACAACCACCAGTTCTATCAAAGACATAGGAGCCGCATCGCCGGCACGGCGCTCCAGCTTCACAATCCGTGTGTACCCCCCGGCAGAATGACCAAATTTATCGTTGGCCTCTGCAAACAATCTATGAACAACCTGTTTTTCCCGAACAATTGCGAGGGCCTGCCGTCTGGCATGCAGATCACCCCGTTTCGCCAAGGTGATCAGGTGATCCGCCCAGCGCCGCAATTCCTTGGCTTTGGCGCCCGTGGTTCGAATACGTTCGTGTTTGAACAACGAGGTGACCATATTACGAAACATCGCCGTGCGATGACTCGTGGTTCGATTCAGTTTCAGGCTGGCTTTTCGATGTCGCATATGGTCAATTACTCCTCTTCTTCCTTATCATCCTCGGGAGGCTCGAAACCTTCCAGTTTCATGCCAAGTGACAACCCCATTTCTGATAGTACTTCTTTTATCTCATTTAATGACTTACGACCAAAATTTTTCGTCTTGAGCATTTCCGCCTCTGTCTTGCTAACCAGCTGCCAGATTTTATTGATATCTGCATTTTTCAAACAATTGGCACTGCGCACGGATAATTCGAGCTCTTCAACACTACGGTACAGGTTCTCATTAAATTTTGGCCTTTCCTTACTTGTGGCAATCTCCTCTTGGGCCGGTTCCAATTCTTCATCAAAATTAATAAACACGGTCATTTGCTCTTTCAGGATTTTGGCGGCATAAGCGACGGCATCTTCCGGTACAATACTTCCGTCCGTCCAGACTTCCATGGTCAGTTTATCATAATCTGTGCGCTGACCGACTCGGGCATTGCCAACTACAAAATTGACACGTCTGATCGGAGAAAAAACCGCATCGATCGGTATGGTGCCGGTAGGTGATCCCTCATCTTTGTTCGCTTCGGCCAAAGAATACCCTTTGCCATACTTTACGGTCATGCTCAAATTGAGCTTCCCTTTTTTGTCCAGGGACGCAATGTGAAGTTTCGGATTCAGCACTTCACACTTGCCGTCTTCGCTTATGATATCACCGGCGGTCACTTCACCTTCGCCGGATGCTTCGAGTCTGACAGTTGTGGATTCAGCATCCGAGACCTTAAATCGCACTTCTTTTAGATTTAAGATAATTTCAGATACATCTTCCAGAACGCCGGGAATGGCGCTGAACTCGTGCATGACGCCATCAAATTTTACAGATGTAATCGCAGCACCATATAATGATGACAGTACGATCCGTCTTAATGAATTGCCGATGGTGATGCCGTACCCCCTTTCCAGGGGTTCACAAACAAACTTGCCGTAAGATGGATTACTGGTAACCTGAACTCTTTCAGGCCTGATCATTTGCTGCCAGTTGACATACATCAGTTCGTCGGATGACATTTTCTAATCTCCAAGTTGAAAAGGGTTTTAGATGATCCAACCATCGTCGGGTTGCCGACCATCACGATCTTTCTGCTACGCTGCTATTTGGAATAAAGCTCAACAACCAGCTGTTCTTGAATGGGCATGGTAATGTCTTCACGCACCGGAAATCCATTCACGACGCCTTTGTGCTTATCTTTTTCAAGCTCCAGCCATTGGGGTATGCCTCTACGGACCACTGCCTCTATTGAGTCTGAAATGGCCCCAACCTTTTTGCTTTTCTCTTTTACCTCAATTAAATCGCCTTTTTTAACCAAAAAAGACGGGATGTTGACCTTCTTCCCATTAACCCGATAATGATTGTGCAACACGAATTGACGCCCCTGGGTGCGGGAATTCGCAAAACCAAGGCGATAGACGACATTGTCGAGCCGGCGCTCCAGCAAGACAATCAAATTGGTGCCGGTGACACCTCTTTGAGCCTCGGCTCTTTCAAAAAACAGGTGAAATTGTTTTTCCGAAAGCCCGTAAATCCGTTTGACTTTCTGCTTTTCACGCAATTGAATGCCGTAATCGGAAATTTTCCGGCCACGCCGTTCTCCGTGCTCTCCGGGGGGATATGAACGTCTGTCAAAGGCGCATTTATCCGAATAGCAACGATCACCTTTCAAATACAATTTAAGGTTTTCACGTCGGCAATGCCGACAAACTGAATCTTTATATCTTGACAAAAGATCCTCCGTGTCTGGTTATTGGTTATTCGTTATTGGTTATTGGTTATCAGTTACTCGTTTTCGCATGATTTTCACTCAGATCATTACCGTCTAATAACGAATAACTATTAACAAATAACAGTCACACTCTACGTCGCTTGGGTGGGCGACACCCGTTGTGGGGAATGGGCGTCACATCTTTAATCATGGTAACATTAAATCCGGCTGCCTGTAGGGCGCGCAAAGCGGATTCTCTGCCCGGTCCGGGTCCCTTAACATACACTTCTACGGATTTCATACCATGTTCCATTGCTTTTTTGGCCGCATCTTCAGCAGCCAGCTGGGCAGCAAAGGGCGTACTTTTGCGCGATCCCTTGAATCCCTGAACACCGGCACTGGACCAGGAAACAACATTCCCGCCTGCGTCGGTTATGGTCACAATCGTGTTGTTAAAGGTTGATTGAATATGCACAACACCACTGGCAATATTTTTCTTGACTCTTTTCTTGGTACGAATTTTTTTGGCCATCGATTTCGCCTCTTATGCATTCTAACGATCTGGTGCCGATTGAAAATTCGATTTATGAACGCAAGGTTTCATTTATTCAATAAGCAATAGATAACCGTCTTATATAATCGCGTTTATTTTTTCTGTTTGGCGGCACCTTTCTTTTTGACAGCTGCCCGTTTGGGTCCCTTGCGCGTACGGGCGTTGGTGCTCGTGCGCTGGCCGCGCACCGGCAACGATTTGCGATGACGCAATCCGCGATAACTTCCCAGATCCATCAAGCGCTTGATATTCATTGAAATTTCCGTACGCAGTTCACCCTCAACTTTAAATTCATTGTCGATCACTTTACGGATGCTGCTGACCTGATCTTCGGTCAGCTGATCGGTCTTGGTATCAATGTCAATTGCCAGTTTCTCCAGAATTTTTCGGGACGCGGACCTGCCAATCCCATAAATATAGGTCAAACCGATCTCGATGCGTTTATTCCTGGGTAAGTCAACACCTGCAATTCTTGCCAATGTGAATCCTCCTTTATCCTTGCCGCTGCTTGTGCCGCTTGTTTTCGCAGATCACCCGTACAACCCCTTTGCGACGTACAATTTTGCATTTAGGGCATATCTTTTTGACTGATGCTCGAACCTTCATAAATTAGCTCCTGATTCAGGTATTCGGTAATTGGTATTTGGTATTGGCAATAATATGACGACCTGCTTTACCAATGTCTAATACCCAATACCGGGTACCCTTTTTATTTTGATCGATAGGTGATCCGTCCGCGTGTCAGGTCGTAAGGCGATAATTCAACAGTGACCTTATCTCCAGGAAGAATTTTAATAAAATGCATTCGCATTTTACCCGAGATATGGGCCAATACTTGATGCTTGTTCTCCAATTCAACCTTAAACATCGCATTGGGCAATGTTTCCAAAACAACACCTTCAACGACAATCGGTTCTTCTTTGGCCACAGCAACTCCTGTTTCTGGATCTATCAACGCTTAGTAGCGACCTTTTAATCGTCCGCCACCACCGCGCTTTAGAAATCCCTCATAATGTCGGCTGAGCATATGGGATTCGATCTGGGAAACGGTATCGATCGCCACGCCCACCACAATGAGTAACGCCGTACCCCCAAAATAAAACGGGACGTCAAAGCGAGTTATTAAAATAGAGGGCAACACGCAAACAGCCGACACATAAATCGCACCCCCAAGTGTGATGCGGGTCAACACCTTGTCAATATAATCAGCAGTTCGTTTTCCCGGCCGGATACCTGGAATGTATCCACCCTGCTTTTTCATATTTTCAGCAACATCAACCGGATTAAAGGTAACCGCCGTATAAAAATAGCAAAAAAAGAAAATAAAGCCCACGAATAGCAACTCATAGACAGCATTGCCCGGCCGCATGGCTTCGCCGATCGTTTTAATCCAGGGAATATTGATAAAATTGGCTATGGTGGCCGGAAACATGATGATCGATGAGGCAAAAATGGGTGGAATCACTCCGGACGTATTAATTTTCAGAGGCAAATGCGTACTCTGACCGCCGTACATTTTTCGCCCCACCACGCGTTTGGCATATTGAACGGGTATGCGGCGCTGTCCCTGCTCGACGAAGATAATACATCCGATCACGACCACCATAAAAATGATCAAAATTAGCGCAATGAAAATTCCCATTTCTCCGGTAGACAGCAACCGAAACGTATTGCCGCCCGCCGTCGGCAGCCGGGCAACAATACCGGCAAAAATAATAAGTGAAATCCCATTGCCAATACCGCGTTCGGTAATCTGCTCACCCAGCCACATAATAAAAGCCGTGCCGGCAGTCAGTGTTATGACTGTCATCAGTCTGAATGCCCAGCCCGGGAATAAAACGACCGGAGCCCCGCCGGGTGAACTCATACTTTCCAGTCCCACACTGATACCAAAGCCCTGAACAATACTTAATACGACCGTGCCATATCGGGTATATTGCGTAATTTTCTTGCGCCCCTGCTCGCCTTCTTTTTTGAGTTGCTCCAGATGCGGTATGACAACTGTTAGCAGCTGCAGTATAATGGAAGCACTAATATATGGCATGATCCCGAGCGCAAAAACGGACAGTCTTTCCAGAGCCCCGCCAGAAAACATATTGAAAATACCGAATATGGTGCCTTCCGCCCGCGCGAAAAATGATGCCAGTGCGGAACTGTCGATTCCAGGAACCGGGACATGTACGCCAATGCGATAGACGACAAGCAAACCAAACGTAAAAAGAATGCGTTTTTTTAGCTCGGGTATTTTAAATATATTTTGAAACCCGCTACCGATCATTATATGACCTCTACCGTACCGCCAGCAGCCTCTATCTTTTCCCGGGCAGCTTTGCTGACTTGATTAAGTTTGACAGTCAGAGCGACCTTGATTTCTCCGTGCCCCAGTAGTTTAATTCCGTCCTTTTGGCCCTTTACCAGTCCTGCTTTAACGAGCGCTGTCTGATCGATTAAACTGCCGCTCTCGAACCTCAATAAATCCCGAACATTAATTACGGCAATTTTTTTCCGAAAAATATTGGTAAAACCTCGTTTTGGCAAACGCCGCTGGATTGGCATTTGTCCGCCTTCATAACCGGGTCTGACCCCACCGCCAGAACGGCTGTTATAACCTTTGCTACCTCGACCGGCGGTTTTGCCAGTGCCGGTTGCAACACCGCGCCCTAAACGGCGATTGGACTTACGCGATTTTGCAGGCGGCGATAGTTCATGAAGCTTCATTGTTTTACTCCTCGGTACTGACTAGGTGCGTAACTTTTTTGATCATGCCCCGAATTTCAGGCGTATCTTTGAGCTCAACGGTCTTGTTGATCCGCGTTAGACCCATCCCGCGCAAGACCTTACGTTGCTTTGCCGGTCTGCCAATCATGCTGCGTACCAGCTTTACTTTTATCGTTTCAGCCATTTATCTGATCCCTTAGATTATTCTCATTCGATAGTGCTTTTTGCCTGGCAAGCAGGATCCTATAGATCCTCCACTAAAATTCCCCTTCTGGCAGCCACCATCTCCCGACTCTCAAGGCGTTCAAGACCATTGACCGTGGCCTTCACCAGATTGTGGGGATTGTGCGATCCGAGACACTTGGTCAGAATATTCTGAACGCCGACAGCTTCCAGAACCGCCCTTACAGCGCCACCGGCAATCACGCCCGTACCCTCAGCAGCCGGTTTAAGCAATACCTTACCGGCGCCGAATCGGCCGATAATCTCATAAGGAATCGTACCCTCTACTAAAGGCACTGTAATCATGTTCTTTTTTGCCTTTTCAACACCTTTACGAATCGCCTCAGGCACTTCTCCGGCTTTACCCAGACCGAATCCAACTGATCCTTTCCCATCGCCGACAACGACGATTGCACTGAAACTAAATCGACGCCCCCCTTTAACAACTTTGGCCACCCGGTTGATGTGGACCACTTTGTCGATAAATTGCGTTTCATCTATTTCTTGTTTGAACAAAAGCCTGCCTCCTTTGGTATGATGACCTGCAGAGATATTAAATTTAATTATTTAGTAATAGTTCAGCTTATGCGCATGTCACCTCAAAGGCACGAAGTTCACAAAGTTGATAACAAATCTTCACCTATATTTACTTCTTTGTGTTCTTTGTGGCTTTGTGGTTAATTCCTTCTTCAATAATGCTCAACGCTCCGGTTATGGTTTAAAACTTCAAGCCGGCCTTGCGGGCACCCTCTGAAACGGCCTTTATCCTGCCGTGGTATAAAAACCCGTTGCGGTCAAACACGACCTGTTTAACACCTTTTTCCATGGCCCGCTGCCCGATGACTTGACCGACGGCATTGGCATCAGCCACTTTATTCTTGGATTCCACTTTGTCCCGAACAGCCTTTTCCGCGCTTGAAGCCGCCACAAGGGTTTGACCGCGGGAATCATCAATTACCTGAGCATAAATGTGTTTGGCACTTCTGAACACACACAGCCTGGGCCGATCGGCTGATCCAATCAATTTTTTTCGTATTCTCTTTTTTCGTTTTAGCCGTGCTTGTGTTTTTTGACTAAGCGATCCCATTTTATGTTGCCTGTTTTTTGGGCGGGCACCAAACCGCTCTATCAATACCCGCTGCTGTTGGTTTAGACTTTACTGAGCAGCCGCAGCGCCGGCTTTACCGGCCTTGCGTCGAATGTGTTCCTCGGCATATTTTATGCCTTTGCCTTTATATGGCTCCGGAGGCCTTATTTTTCGAATGGCCGCAGCAGCCAGTCCCAGTTTTTCCTTGTCAATGCTGGCTAATTTAATAATGGTGTTGCGGTCGATCGATGCGTCCACACCTTCCGGTAGTTTGAATTCAACCGGATTTGAATAGCCTACATTTAATACGAGCGTTTTGCCTTTCATTTCCGCCCGATATCCGATGCCATTGATGATCAGCGTGCGCTCGAATCCCTGATTGACGCCGGTGATCATATTGGCAATCAGACTCCGGGTCATTCCCTGCAGTGCTCGGCTGGTGCGCTTATTCTCAAGCAACACCACATTCAAAACACCGTCTGCAATCTTTATCTCTACGGCAGGATTAATCGAACGCGTGAGCTTGCCTTTCTGGCCCTCAACCGTTAAGATTCTGTTATCATACGATAATTTAGTTTTTTCCGGTATGGGTACCGGTTGTTTCCCGACTCGAGACATATGTTGCTCCCAGATGAGTGGACTGTATGCAGATCGCGCGTTCCTGGTTGCTGCCCGAAGATACCCGCAACCTGCTGTCATTCCCTTACGTTTAACTATCCGCTTCTATGGCTACCAAATATTGCAAAGGATTTCGCCGCCGATATTTTCCTGTTGAGCCTTTTTATCTGTCATGATGCCCTTGGAGGTGGATAAAATCGAAATCCCCATGCCATTATATACCGGTTTAATGTTATTGCTTTTCACGTAAACCCGACAACTGGGTTTGCTGATGCGCTTGAGCCCATAAACCACATTCGATTGCCCTGGCCCGTACTTGAGGTAAATCCGCAAGATACCTTGCTTGCCATCCTTTAAAAACTTAAAGTTTTTAATAAAACCTTCGTCCTTTAAAATCCTGGCAATTTCGGTTTTAAGTTTTGAGCCGGGCACATCAACACTGTTAAACCGCGCCTTGACACCATTGCGAATTCGCGTCAACATATCGGCTATCGGATCGCTTACTGCCATTCTTGTCTCCTATGTTTAATACGTGAAACCCGAAACTGGCCACTCGAGCAGGTGTTTCATTCCACTGGTGAAACACGGATTGCACTCAAGTATAAAAATTTCCCGGTTTCCAGTTTCTAAATTACCAACTTGATTTAACAACTCCGGGAAGTTTGCCTTCGGATGCAAATACCCGGAAGCAAATACGACAGAGCCCAAACTTTCTCAGGTATCCTCTGGGTCGCCCGCAAATCGGACAACGATTGTATTGCCGAACCTGAAACTTTGGCTTTCGCATTGCTTTGTTTCGAAGCGCTTTTTTTGCCAAATCTTCCTCCCTAATTCTTAAACGGCATGCCCATTAACCCCAACAGTTGCCTGCCTTCATCATCTGTCTGGGCTGTCGTCACAATGCTAATATTGAGACCTTTTATTTTATCAATTTTGTCAAAATCAACCTCCGGGAAAATGATATGCTCTTTTATTCCCAGAGAGTAGTTGCCCCGGCCGTCAAATGCTTTCGGAGAAACACCTCTAAAATCCCTGACTCGCGCCAGAGCAATATTGACCAGTTTATAATAAAAATCATACATGCGAAGATGTCGCAGGGTGACCATGCAGCCAATCGGCATCCCTTCTCTGAGCTTAAAGGCGGCAATAGACTTTTTAGCCCTTGTAATCACCGGTTTTTGTCCCGCAATGGCTTTAAGCTCTTCGGCGGCCGCATCCAACACTTTTATATTCTGAATGGCTTCGCCCAGGCCCATGTTAAGAACAATCTTGTCCAATTGGGGAACCTGCATCTTGTTTTTATAATTGAAGTTGTCCATGAGCTTGGGCACAACTTCGTTTTCATATATGGTTTTTAGCTGTGACATCGCCTGCCTCCGTGCGCCGGGTTTAGGTATCAATTGCCTCGCCGCACTTAACACAAAGCCTTATTTTTTTCCCATCTTCCAGGCGCTGCATCTTAACGCGGGTCGGATGAATGCACTTGTTGCACATGATCATTACGTTGGAGATGCGAATTGGCGCCTCGCCTTCCACTACTCCGCCCTGTCTGTTTTTGGCACTGGCCCTCGTATGACGCTTCATTAAGTTGATTTTTTCAATGAGCAACTGCTTCTTTTTGCGATCAACTTTGAGCACCTTGCCGATTTTCCCCTTGTCCTTACCGGCGATAACCTTGACCTTATCGTCTTTTTTGATCCGTATTTTTGATTGGAGCATAGCTGGATTCCCGTTTTGGTTATTGGTTATTTCTTATTCATTATTGGACGGGACAAATTTTGACGGTATTACCCTTTTCCTGTTACCAATAACCAATAACTAATAACATCTAATTAGAGCACCTCCGGTGCCAAAGAAATAATTTTCATGAACCGTTTGGCTCGCAGTTCTCTGGCCACAGGTCCAAAAATTCGGGTGCCAATCGGCTCTCGTGAAGCGGTTACCAGAACAGCAGAATTATCATCAAACCGGATATACGAGCCATCCGCTCGACGAATTTCCTTTTTGGTTCGAACCACAACCGCCTTTAAGACATCACCTTTTTTAACTTTGGCATTGGGCAGTGCTTCTTTGACCGCTACGACAATAATATCCCCGACTCTTGCATATCGTCTCCGGGAGCCACCCAGCACCTTAATACAATACAAGACCTTGGCCCCGGAATTGTCGGCTACAGTTAGCCTCGTTTCTGACTGAATCATGATATCGTTCCTTGAGATTAAACCGCTTTTTGGACGATCTTGCTGACCCGCCACCGCTTCGACCGGCTCAGCGGCCGACATTCTGTCAACATGACTTTATCACCGATCTGACAGCTATTGTTTTGATCGTGAGCCGTAAATTTGGCCCGTCGCCGGATATATTTGTGATAAAATTTATGCTTAACAAGCCGCTCGACCCGAACGACCACGGTCTTGTCCATCTTGTTGCTAGTGACCGTCCCCACCAGTTGTCTTTTCATTCCCTGTTTTTTCATGGCATTATTTATTCTTCAACCGTCTTGTTTTTCAGTTCAACTTCACGAATAATGGTTTTTACTTGAGCAATATCTCTTTTGGTCTGTTTCATTTTATTGGGATTTTCAAGCTGCCCGATTTCATGCTGAAATCGCAGGTTAAAAAGCTCCTCTTTGAGGTCGTTGACCTTGCGCTGCATTTCTTCAATATTCATCTCTCTGATTTCACTGGCCTTCATCAGGTCTCACTCCTCTCGACAAACCGGGTCCTTACCGAAAGTTTATGGCCTGCCAGGCGGAATGCTTCTCTGGCGGTGTCGATGTCCACACCTTGCATTTCATAAAGAATTCTGCCGGGGCGAATCACGGCCACCCAGCCCTCCGGTGCACCCTTGCCTTTTCCCATCCGGACTTCAGCCGGCTTTTTGGTAAAAGGCTTATCAGGGAAAATGCGGATCCAGATTCGGCCACCTCTTTTTATGTGACGTGTCATCGCGATTCTGGCAGCTTCAATTTGCTTGGCACTAATTGTGCCGCATCCGGTCGCTTGTAATCCGTATTCTCCAAAATTCAAACTCGAACCCCGGCGGGCAACGCCCCGCATACGACCTTTTTGCTGTTTGCGATATTTTACTTTTTTGGGACTTAACATTTTAATAACCTCAACTGCGTTATTTGTTATTCGTTATTTGTTATTAGGTGATGGAAATCTTGATAGCATTGCTCATCGTCAATTTCTAATAACCAATAACTAACAACCAATAACTAATAACTAACTTTCGATTTCGGCTTCATCCTTTTTCAATATTTCGCCTTTGAAAATAAACACTTTAACGCCGATAACACCATAGGTGGTTCGGGCTTCGATAAATCCATAATCAATGTCCGCACGCAGGGTATGCAAAGGAACCCTTCCTTCACGGTACCATTCGGTTCGGGCCATCTCTGCACCACCCAGTCTACCGGAACAGATGATTTTTACGCCCAGGGCGCCAAAGCGCATTGCCGAAGAGACACCGCGTTTCATGGCCCGCCGAAACGCCACCCGTCTTTCGATCTGAAGGGCTACATTTTCAGCAACCAGCTGTGCATCAATTTCAGGTTTGCGGACTTCCTGGATATCGATTAAAATCTCACGGTCCGTCATCTTTTCAATCTCATTTTTAAGCTGCGATATCTCAGAACCTTTTTTGCCGATGACAATACCCGGTCTGGAAGTATAGATGCGCAAACGCACGCGCTTGGACGATCGTTCAATTTCAATTCTGGAAACGCCTGCGTGGTAAAGTTTCTCTTTAATAAATTTTCTCAAGCGGTAGTCTTCCAGTATATATTCGGCGTAATTCTTGCCACCGAACCAACGGGATTCCCACGTTTTGACGATTCCCAATCTCAATCCAACAGGATTAACTTTCTGGCCCAAGCTTTTACCTCCTTTGTTAAGCAGAAGATTTTTCGTCTAAAATGACGGTGATATGACTGGTTCTCTTTAAAATCCGGGTGCCTCGCCCCCGGGCCCTGGCCCGCCATCGTTTGAGCGTGGGGCCCTGGTCGGCTGTAACATTGCGAACCACCAATAGATCGATGTCGATATCCGGGTTCTGATCGGCATTGGCAACCGCTGATCGTATGACTTTTTCCAATATCCCCGCTGCTTTTTGGGGCATAAATTTAAGCGTATTCAAAGCCGTTTCAACCGGCTTGCCCTTAACCGCTCCGACCAGTTTATGGACTTTGCGAGACGATATTCGCATATACTTTGCAGACGCTTTAACTTCCATCAGTTTATTCCTTGTTGAGTGCTCTCCTTGAGGGCAAACCACGCAATCGGTGTCAATGGGTATTCGTTATTTGTAATTGAAAGTTGCCCATACATGCAATACGGCAACTGACCCCCCTATCGCTTTAACTGATAACCCATAACAGAAAACGAATAACACCAATTGAACATTAGCTCAATTGGTCGGTTATTTTAATCGCGATTTTCTATCACCCGAATGGCCATAAAACGTACGCGTCGGCGAAAATTCTCCCAGTTTGTGACCCACCATATTCTCGGAAACAAAAACCGGTATAAATTTTCTGCCGTTATGAACAGCCAGAGTGATACCGACCATCTCTGGAACGATCGTGGATCTTCGCGACCAGGTTTTTATCACCTGACTGCTGCGCGATGTTTGTGCTACATTGACACGATTGAGCAAGCGTTCATCAATGAATGGACCTTTTTTAAGCGAACGTGGCATAAAAACTCCAGTGCTAGCTATTTATTATTCGTTAGGGCTTAATGGTTTTGGCAATTGACGCTAAGTAGCACGGATGTCATTCCCAAATAACGAATAACGATTAACGATTATTTTCGTTTTTTTACGATCAGACGGTCGCTTTTTCTTTTGCGACGGGTCTTAAAGCCTTTGGTCGGCCAGCCCCACGGGCTGCATGGATGCCGGCCGCCGGAAGAACGACCTTCACCACCCCCCATAGGATGGTCAACCGGATTCATTGCAACCCCACGAACTTTTGGTCGCCGTCCCGACCATCGTCTGCGACCGGCCTTGCCCAATGACTTATTCTCATGAGCGACATTGCCGATTTGCCCGATCGTCGCTTTACATTTTAGCAACACCATCCGAACTTCACCCGAGGGCATTTTAATCAATGCATAACGATCCTCTTTGGCCATCAGCTGGGCGTAAGTACCGGCACTGCGAACCATCTGTCCGCCTTTTCCCAAACGCATTTCAATATTATGGATTTGCGTCCCCAGGGGGATATGGCTTAACGGCAGCGTATTGCCGGGTTTGATGTCCGCATCGGGGCCGGAATCCACAACATCATTAACCTTCATGCCAACCGGTGCCAGGATATAGCGTTTCTCCCCATCAGCATAATGCAACAGGGCAATTCGCGCGGAGCGGTTGGGGTCGTATTCAATAGAAGCGACTTTGGCCGGAATTCCGATTTTATCGCGTTTAAAATCAATGACCCGATAGTGTCGCTTATGGCCGCCACCGCGACGCCTGATGGTAATGCGCCCGTGAACATTGCGGCCACCGGATTTTTTAAGTGGTCTTAGCAACCGCTTTTCCGGTGTCTTGCGCGTAATTTCTTCAAGAGATGTATATGTCTGAAAACGCCTTCCGGGCGATGTCGGTTTCACTTTCTTGGTAATCATATTATGTTCCTTATAGGAGAAGTGGTTTCAAAGCCTCAGATCATTTCCGAGAACCCCGCTATTTACAAGCAGGATTTCACATTTTTATTTTATAATTCATGAGTCCAACACGCCTCCCTTGAATTGTAAACGGAATCCGCCCCACATTCAGGCGGATGCGTATATAAAATTCGAGGGATAACACGGCTATCGGACATTAAATGAGGTTTTGAATATACGTCTAAGCCCCTTCAAAAAAATCGATACGCTCTCCGGGCATCAGAGTAACAATTGCCTTTTTCCAATCCCGGCGCTTGCCGATATTGCGACCTCTGCGCTTGACTTTGCCTTTAACCTGCATGGTCTGAACGCTGGCAACCCTGACCTTAAAAGCCGTTTCAATCGCGCGTTTAATTTCAATACGATTGGCACGTCGATCGACCTCAAACGTCAATTGATTGGCGATCTCCTTCTGGATACTGGTTTTCTCGGTGATCAACGGTCGCCTGATGATTTCATATTGCATCATGCGGCCAGCCTCCTCTCGATATTCTTTATTGCTGGCTCCAGCAAAATTAGTGTCTTGTATTTGAGAATGTCGTAAACATTCAAACCGTCAGCCTGAAGCACCTTCACATTGGGCACATTGCGCGAAGACAGTTTCAGATTTCGATTTTGCGCATCCGCAACAATGAGTGTGTTGTCCAATTTTAAATTTTTTAATACCTCAACAAAATCCTTGGTCTTGATTTGCTCGAGTTCGATCTTATCGAGCACGAGGAGTTTGCTGGCGCTCAATTTGCTGCTTAAAGCCATCCTCAACGCCAATTTACGGACTTTCTTGGGCGCCTTAAAAGCATATTTGCGCCCATCAGGTCCAAAAACGACACCGCCCCCTCTGAGCAAAGGAGCTTTAATGTCACCGCGCCTGGCTCTGCCGGTACCTTTCTGGCGGAACAGCTTACGCCGGCTGCCCTTTACATCGCTGCGATGCTTGACAGCAGCTGTGGCTGCCCGTCGATTGGCCAGTTGCATTGTGACAACCTCATGCAGCACACTTGGCTTTACGGAAACATTGAAGATGTTTTCAGCCAGGTCTACTGTCGTCACTTTTTTCCCTTTGGTATTTCGGACATCTACAACCGGCATAGCTCCCCCGTTAACAGGATTTGGGCTGACTCGTCTCTGACAACAAACCGCCTCTGAATCAAAAATTATGTTGCTTGAACTTCCTTAAATTTAAGCTTATTGATTGTCACCAGCCCGGATTTGGCGCCCGGCACCGCTCCTTTTATCAGGATAAGGTTAACATCCGGGCGAATATCAACAACTTCCAGATTTCGCATCGTCTGGCGGGCATTACCGTACTGACCGGGCATTTTCTTACCTTTAATAATTTTGGAAGGCGATGCGCTGCAACCGACGGATCCGGGAATACGATGGCTGTGACTGCCATGTGTTTTGCGACCGCCATGAAATCCATGACGCTTCATGACACCGGCAAATCCACGGCCTTTTGTTGTGCCGATGACATCCACGCGTTCTCCGACGTTAAACATCTCCAGCGTTATTTTCTGCCCCAGATTGTATTCAGCCGGATCGGCAACCGCAAATTCTTTAAGCGTACCAAATGCGCCAGAGTCCCCTTTGCGGAAATGCCCTTTGAGCGGTTTATTGACACGAGATTCCCTTTTTTCACCAAAGCCCAGCTGAAGCGCATTGTACCCATCCTTTTCGGCGGTCTTTATCTGGGTAACCACACAAGGGCCGGCTTCTATTACCGTTACCGGTACATACCGGCCGTCAGGCAGGAAAAGCCCGGTCATTCCCAGTTTTTTCCCAATTAATCCGTTACTCATTGCGCTTTCCTTTTGCTCGGCATCTGTAACCAGACTGATCGTCTGCATGAGATACTCAATGTCAATCGTCAAAGGGTCAAAAAATTAGGGATACAGGGCAAACCATCAGCTCAAATTTGCTTTAATAACCTGAATCCCTAATTTAGATCTGGGCTATAGCTTAATCTCCACATCGACACCCGGCGACAGGTCCAGTTTCATCAAGGCATCCACCGTCTGCTGGGTGGGTTCCACGATATCCATGAGTCGCTTGTGGGTTCTCATCTCAAACTGCTCACGTGATTTTTTATCAACATGTGGAGATCGCAAAACCGTGTATTTTTTGATTCTTGTCGGTAGTGGTATGGGCCCGACCACTTTAGCTCCTGTTTTGGTGGCGGTATCGACAATGTCGTATGCAGACTGATCAAGTAATTTGTGATCGTAGGCCTTGAGCCTGATTCTAATTTTGGTATTGCTTATCATGATCGTATTTTTCCGTTATTCGATAATATCGCTGACCACGCCGGCCCCCACGGTGCGACCGCCTTCGCGCACCGCAAAACGCAGCTCTTTTTCCATCGCAATCGGGGTGATCAGCTCGGCCTCAATCGCTACAT
>JAHEIW010000382.1 GCA_024639185.1 Deltaproteobacteria bacterium
GTGGTGAATTTCATTCTTAGAAAATTCGAATCTCGATCATTGTTGATGCAGCATACCATGGGGCGCCTGGCCATCCTGTCCGCCTGCTATGTGGCCTATTCCATGGGCGCCAATAATGCCGGCAATGCAGTCGGACCGATTGCCAATCTGGGGATTTTTCACCCAAAACTATTACTTTTCATCGGGGGGTTGAGCATTGCAATTGGCGCGGCGACATACGGAAAAAAAGTTGCGCACACCGTCGGAACCGGTATTACCCCCCTGGATATTCCGGCCGCGTTTATTGCTCAAATCTCGGCGGCATTCGGGATGCACCTTTTTTCAATGCTTGGGATTCCGGTGTCGACGTCATCTGCTGTGGTGGGGGCGGTAGTCGGTGTTGGTCTTGTAAAAGGCTTTAAAGCCATCAGTACCAAGATGGTATTCACCATACTCATCGGCTGGTTGCTCACCCCCACTCTGGCGGCGGCAGCGGCGTATTTATTTTTCAAATTGATTCGTGCCCTGTGGGGCTAAGACAGACGCATGCAAGCATATAATTAAATCTGTTTCAATACCATGTACTCAATTTAGCGCGGCATTCGATCGAATCCCGTGCACATGAATCAAAGGAGAGCGCATGATGTTATTTAAAAAGGAAAAAAAGGTTATCGAGCTTATTTTAAAACACCTGGATATGACGGAGGAGACCGTAAAGGATAGTCTGAAAACGATTCAATACTATATCGATGGCAACATCAGCGAGGCCAAAGTCTGGGCGCGGAAAACCCGGAGCAATGAATCGGAGGCCGATATCATCCGTTACGAAATCCGCGATAAACTTTATCGCGGAGCTTATTTGCCGCTCCTCAGGGAAGATGTGTATAAACTCGTTGAAAGCATTGACAAG
Organism: Deltaproteobacteria bacterium; assembly: GCA_024639185.1. Taxonomy (GTDB): domain Bacteria; phylum Desulfobacterota; class Desulfobacteria; order Desulfobacterales; family JAHEIW01; genus JAHEIW01. The sequence continues at coordinate 890 of JAHEIW010000382.1, forward strand.
GTCGGCAATGCCGCCGAAGCCTGCAGTGATTTTTTCCTCAATCAGCGCCCTTTAATTGCCGACGAGTTGAAACCATATTTTCTTGATATTGGCAAAGAATCTCTAAGTATCATCGGTTCCCTGAAGCTGGCGGTGATGTGTTATTTAAAAGGCGATTGCAAAATCGAAACCGTTCGTGATCACACCAGAGAAATCGGCATTCAGGAATCGCGGGTGGATAAACTTGAATGGGATTTGACCAAGGAAATCTTCAATTCCGAGCTGGACTTTGCGCACCAGAGCCATTTGAAATTGTGTTTGGATTCCATCGTAGAAGTTTCCGATCGTGCCGAAGATGCCGGCGACCAGCTGGAATTGGCCACACTGAAGTCCATGGTCTAGAAGTGGTTTCAAAACCCCATCTAAGGCCCAATGGCTGCGTTGCCCCACGCATAGCAATGCTCACGTACTGTCGTGTACGCTCCGCTTACAATGCGCGAGACGCCTTGCCCTTGAACCTGATCTGGGATTTTGAAACCACTTCTAATCATATTTATGCAATTAAATAACGTCCGTTTCCGCGAAATGCTTAATTTCTTTTTCACAGTATCCCAGTTCCTGCAATATAGAAGTCGTGCTTTCGCCAAAATCCACAGCGGCACTGCGCACCGAACCGGGCGTGTTGCTTAACTTAACGGCTACCCCGATGGCAATCTGCTTCTCTTCGGTTTTGTCCGTCAACTCCAAAATCATCTCGCGCTCTCGAAAAAGTGGATCGGCAAGCACTTCTGAAAAGGTTTGAACCCGTCCCCAGCAGATTTCCAGCTCCGCCAGTTCTTGATCCCATTCTGCCAGAGTTTTTTTCTTAAATGTAGCACGCATATAATCCAGGATTTCTCGGCGGCGGCTGTCATCATATTGCAGCGCCGCGTATTCGGGAACACCCAGATGATCGCACAGTCTTTTCCAGAAGCGATTTTCCACGGCGCCAATGGAACAATAGCGCCCGTCGGCGGTTTCATATGTGTTGTAACATGCATAGCGGTGCGACAGCACCGCATCGGCCCGTCGGGGGTCCTGGCCGGTGAGCTGCTGAAAATAAAGGGCTGCCGGTAGAAACCCCACCATACCGTCCGTCATGGAAATGTCAACAAATTGGCCTTTACCGGTATTTTGCCTGGCAAAAAGCGCCAGCAAAATGCCAATAGCTGCATTCATGGCACCGCCGCTGATGTCGGCGATCTGGATACCTGGAATCGATGGCGGACGATCCGCTTCGCCGATCAAATCCAGCACCCCGGCAATGCTCAGGTAGTTGACATCATGCCCGACACGATCAACAAAACCGCCAGTTTGTCCGTAACCGCTAATCGAGCAGTAAATAATTTTTGGATTTTTTTGATGAACCCGTTTATAGTCCACTCCCAAACGTTCAACGACGCCCGGTCTAAAACCCTCCAGCATAACATCGGCTTTTTCAATCAGCTGGAAAAATATTTTTTTGCCCTGATCGGTTTTCAGATTGAGCGTCATGTGTTCCTTATTGCGATTGACCGTATTAAAAAAAAGGCCATCGGCAATAAA
>JAHEIW010000383.1 GCA_024639185.1 Deltaproteobacteria bacterium
TCCAGAAAGGGGCTTTCGCTGCTGATCACATCATCGATGCTAAACCCGTACAGCCGCAACAGCCAATCGGCTTGATAAAGCCGGTTTTCACGTTGCAACGGGGGCTGGTTCAAATTCGGCAACCGCGCCCCGGCCTCGCCCACCGGGACATATGCGGAATAATAGACCCGCTTGAGCGCCTGATGCCGGTACAGCCGATTGGCCAGTCGCAGGATTTTGAGATCTGATTCCGGGCTCGCACCGATGATCAACTGGGTGCTTTGACCGGCCGGCGCAAAGTGCGGCACATGGCGTAGCCGCTTGCGATCCTCGCGCACCTCGGCGATGGTTTCCCGGATAACCCCCATGGGCTCTAAGACAGAGTCAAAGGTTTTTTCCCGGGTCAGCCGTTTGAGGCTTTTTTCAGAGGGCAGTTCGATATTGACACTCAGACGATCGGCGTAGAGCCCGGCCTGCCGGATGAGGCGCTGGTCTGCGTGGGGGACGCATTTCAAATGAATGTATCCGTTGAACCCCTGCTCGCGCAGCTGCTGCACCGCTCGGCTCAGCCGCTCCATGGTGTCGTTCGGGCTGCGCATGATGCCCGAGCTCAGAAAAAGGCCCTCGATGTAATTGCGGCGATAAAAATCGATGGTGAGATCAACGACTTCACGCGTTGTAAAGGCGGCGCGGGGAATATCGTTTCCGCACCGGTTGACGCAATAGGCGCAGTCGTAGATGCATATGTTGGTAAACAGTATCTTGAGCAGGGAAACACACCGGCCATCCTGGGTGTAGGTATGGCAGATTCCGGAGGGCGCTGCATTTCCCAATCCGCGACCTGTATTCTTTCTGCGGCTGCCGCTGGACGCACAGGATACATCATACTTGGCGGCATCGGCCAGAATGGCGAGCTTATTTTCGATGCGCATCAGCTGTCCTTTTTTGTTTCGATGCAAAAGGCCAGAATATAATTCATTATGCTGCGCTCTGCAAGCGGATTGGCTATGATCGAAATATAGGATGTCCCCCTTTTTTTACAAAGCCCCAGCATCTCAGAACATTATGAGCACTCTCGTTTCGATAATGGAAAAGAAAAATTTGCGCGAAGCGTATGATTGCATTTTGCTTTTCAGCGTCTGAGCGAAAAGCAAAACAAAAAATTTCTCTCTGCGATCTCTGCTTGCCCCGTGAAATACCGCTTCGGGGTCGCGCCAGAGGCAAGATTTCACTGGGGCGTCTTTGCGGTGAGTAATGGATGTCAAAATGAGGCGATAAGTAATCACAGTGCTTGGCTATAATTTTAAGATTAGCTGGATTGGCGTGTTGAAATCCAGATAGAAAAGAAAAAAAATCGCCGCGGGGGTGCCGGGCTTCATAGCTTTCCGGCACCGCCGGCGGCGATTTGCCATACGGGGGGTGCTTGGGTCTAGCTGTTTTTGAGTTCCTGAAACTTGTCGTGCCAGGAACATTTTTCGCAAAAGACTTCGGTTTCGCTTTTAACCTCCGCGCTGTCGGATTCAGCGGCCTCGGCATCAAAAATGACGTCCTCGCCCTTTAACTCGAAGTCATAGGTTTCATATTCGTCATCCGGGTCTTTAACGAAAAAATTCAGACTGCCGCATACGGGGCATTTCATGTTGGTTCTCAGTGTTTGGTCGTTTGGTGTTTGGTGTTTAGTACTCGAACTTGAGCACTCTGCTGACTAAATTTTTTACAAAACACAAAATACTAAATACATAACACTTGAAAAATTTTCCTTCTAAATTTTTCAACTTCAATCGACTTTGAAAAAGGCTTTCTTTTTGGCTCCGCAGACCGGGCATTCATCCGGGGCATCGTGTTCGCAGGTGTAGCCGCAGACTTCACACACCCAGTAATCGGCAGCGGCCATGCCGTCCATTTCGGCCAGCGCTTTTTCGTAAAGGTTGGCATGAACCTGTTCGACGGCGTTGGCATACTCAAAGCTGCGCAGGGCGCCTTTGTTGTCTTCGGCCTTGGCATCTGCGATCATTTCCGGATACATGCTTTTAAATTCGTGGGTCTCGCCGGCAATGGCCTCTTTGAGGTTGTCGGCCGTACTGTTAATGCCCTTCAGGGTCCGTAAATGGGCATGGGCATGCACGGTTTCAGCAGCCGCGGCTGCACGAAAAAGTTTGGCCACCTGGCCGTAACCTTCCTGATCCGCTTTTTTGGCAAAAGCAAGATATTTACGGTTGGCCTGGGATTCACCGGCAAATGCGTCTCTTAGATGTTGTTCGGACTTACTCATACAGTTCCTCCTTTTATTTTCCATCCAGAAATGGCCCTTTTTCCAATGGTCTGTGTTCTCCGCGAATTTAAGCTTTCAACGTACTTGAGGTACGCTGAAAACTAAAATCCTTGTGCGGCCTAAGCCATTGAAAAAAATTCTCATTTCTGCATTGGAAAATGGTTAAGTTATTCAAATTAGATGGTTAAGGAAAAA